>JAJFLS010000297.1 GCA_021772595.1 Opitutales bacterium | reverse complement strand
AAAATGGCGACCTGGTCGCAGTTGAAGCGATTCTGGTGATTGATCCTGAACGCGGTAGCGATGCGACGCTCAACGCCCTCGTCTTGGCACCCGCTACTCGGCAGACCAAGCTGGCGAAAGCGCTCAGCGCCTCCGCGTTGGGTTCGGTAACTTTGCTTGATGCCATAGAGGCAGGTCGAGCTCCTCTTGAACTCTTGCGGGATTCGTTGGTCCGTCAGCGTATTGGGGAAAAGAACCCGCGCGTGCTTGCCTTGACGAGCCAGCTTCCGGATCAATCGGATGAAACGCTTCGGCTCATCAAAGAGCGCCGGGCCGGATTCGCTGGCGCCGATCGATCGTTTGAGCGTGGGCAGGTTGCGTTTCGAAATTATTGTTCGGTTTGCCACCGCATCGATGGCGAAGGCGGTGCGATTGGGCCGAATCTGGATGGCGTAAGCGTCCGTGGAGTTGATCGTTTGCTCGAGGATATTCTGGATCCGAGTCGCAATGTAGATCCTACCTTTACGGTGACGACGATACGCGCTGTGGATGGAGGTGTGATTTCCGGAATGGGAGCTCGCGTAGAAGGTAGTGAAATTGTCCTGATAGATACGAGTGGGCAATTGCAACGCATTTCAGAAGTGGATGTCCTTGAGCAGGTTCATTCTCGCTCGTCGCTGATGCCCGCCGCTCTCGGAGCTCAGATAGCTTCAGGGGATATGTACGATCTCTTGGAATTCTTACTGGCGAAGCGAGTAGGAAATTGACCGATAAAGACAGCCAATTGGGAGGACAATGATTGAAGCGTCAACTTTGTAATTGAATTCCCTATCAACCACACCCCGCGAATCGTTCACGAGCGCGCGAGAAGGCCAGCCATCGGAACAATTGAATTTCCTATCAACAAGGAGACATTTCTTACGAGATTCGTGAGGGTACACTTAATACTGCAGACTTGCTAATCTCTTACGGCGAGTATACTATAAATAACATCGTTACAAACGAGAGTCCGAGCGCAGCCCTCAACAAGAGGCCGCATTAAAAATGACGCCGCAAATCACAGAAATCCTCTACGTATTCCAATTCCTTGGCACAGGCACCGGTGATGTTACAATCATCACTCGGTTTACCGACGATTCGGAAGAGACTGTGGAAAGTAACTTCTGACTGGCGCCCTATGAACCTAAAAACCGCAGTAGATTAATGAAAAGGGAAGTAAAGTATTTTCAATTTGCGAGTTGGGTGAAAGCACCCACGCTCCAGCTCCTGCTAATTTCAATCTTTTCGCTGATTTGTATGTGCGCCAATTCGAACGCTGCTATCAAGGTCCAAACCTTCACCTACAAACAAGTAGGTGACCTGAAAATCAAAGCGGACGTCCATCGTCCTGACGACTCGGTTATACGACCGGTCCTCGTGTGGATTCATGGCGGCGCTCTGATCAACGGCGGTCGACAAAGACCAAATTCGAAAATCAGCGAAATGTTTCTCGAGGACGGTTACGTCATTGTGTCCATTGACTACCGCTTGGCACCCGAAACCAAACTACCTCTCATCATCGAAGATCTCGAGGATGCGTTTAAATGGCTACGTAAGGACGGAGCTCGTTTGTTCAATGCGGACACTTCCAGGATCGCGGTTGCTGGCGGCTCTGCCGGTGGATGCCTCACACTCACATCAGGATTCCGTGTCCAACCACCACCGACAGTCCTGGTCAGCTTTTACGGCTACGGAGATTTGATCGGCGAATGGTATAGCGCGCCCAGCCCACACCCGCGCCACAATCGTGTAAAAATTGAATGGGAAGACGTTTCGGAAATACCGAACAGTCCCCCAGTCGCCAACTCCGCCGATCGTGAAGGCGATGGTGGCCGGTTCTATAACTACTGTCGCCAACAAGGCCTCTGGCCCATGAAAGTTTCCGGTTTCGATCCTCACACTGAGCCAGAGAAATCCTATCCTTTTATGGCGGTGAAAAACGTAACGGAAAACTACCCGCCCACTTTAATGATCCACGGGACCGCAGACACCGATGTCCCCTACGAACAATCCGTCATGATGGCTGAGCAATTTAAACAACATGCCGTCCCTCATAAACTCATCAGCATTCAAGACGCTGAACACGGCCTGAGAGACGGAGACCCTGAGGAAATCGCAAACGCCTACGCCGCGATCCTTCCCTTCGTGAATAAATACATGCGGTAACCCGCCTCTCTATCAACCTCCCCCGAATCAAATCGGAACAATTGAATTTCCTATCAACAATATGAATACGATCGAATACCCTCGCTATTTGAAAATCGGACAGGCGCTGCTGGCCTCGTTGGCGATTGTATCGACTCTTTGGGGAGCGGATGCCAGTCAAGCGAGTCAGCTTGAAAACGGAATGCTTTTCGCGGATGCGAAATCGGTGACGATTGGAACGTCGAAAGCTGAGCGTATAGAGTTGGCTAAGAAATATAATTGCGACTTTACGTGGCTTAGTAACGACTCGGAACGGGCGGACGTCGAACTGGCTGCTCATTGGATCGATGCGCATCCGGTTACCAATGCTCAGTATTGGGCCTTCGTGGAGGCCACTGGGGCGAGGAAGCCTTGGCCCTTGGGAGCCTTTCCTCTCGAGCGGGCGAATCACCCCGTGGTGGGCATGACGATCGAAGAAGCGGAGAATTACGCAAAGTGGGTGGGGAAGCGCTTGCCGACTGCAAACGAATGGGAGGCTGCTTCTCAGAGTAGCCTGGAGGAGGTTCTATACCCTTGGGGAGATCGCTGGCCCGGACCACTCGGTTTGCCGAAAAACCTCCGACCTGATTGGGACTTGCCGGGGACGTCGGCAGTAGGTTCCGGGGATTTCGGTCGCAGCCCTATTGGGTTTGAGGATTTCTACGGTCAGGTCAGTGAATATACCGGAACGCGAACGCCTACTCATATTATGACCAAAGGGGCGAGTTGGATACATCGCGATCCGATCAATTTCAGGACCGCTGCGGGCAGCTTCGTGCACCGAGGCTATCAGTCTCCTGCTCTTGGCTTCCGATGCGCGATGGATGGCGATGGGACGCCTCCCGCAATTTCGCAATCCCTTCCCGCCGATATGCCCTCGCTCGACGAATTGACCTCGGCTTGGTCGTTGATGGGAAAAGATTCCCCGAAGGCGCATTATACGGTGGAAATGCCGGTCGGGATCGAGCGACATCTAACAGGCTTCTCCAAGCGTTTCAGCAAGGGAACCGATGATGGACATCACAGTCGTGGATTCGTTTTGAATGCTCCCTACACGGGACCTTGGGCGGCTACGTTTTTCTTTTTCGAAACCGCGAATTGGAACGAAAAGCGAATCCTGTTGGGACATTCGCCTGATAATCCTGAATTCCAAAGCAGGCAGACCGAGAACGGTTATACGGAATATTTCGTCGATATGGGGGAGCTGGACGCGACCTGCCATTTCGAGCCGGGTCCCGACTATATAGACCTGGTTGTCGAGGTTCGTAACAAAACCAACGAATCCGGTCGTTTCCGTGCCAGCAGTTGTCTCAGTCTCATGAGCCATGCCAATTTCTACGATTGCGAATCGGAACGAACTTACGCCCTATCGGGCAATGGCGATTTCGTGCGCTTGCGCGAAGCGAATCGCCCGGGCGTCAATGTGCGTTGGATTTCGGCGACCGAATTGGGGGAATACGGGGGTCTCCCCAAGGACCGAGCCGTGATGGCCGTCGAGTCTCGCGACGGGAAGTATACCTTCGGCAGCGTTAACAAATCGACCGCAGCCACATTTAACCAAACCGGAAACATGTGGATCAATTGCCTGCATTGCGATGGTATCCAGCAAATGGAACCGAAACAGACCGTCGGGTGGCGGCAGCGTTTCTATTTTCTAGAAGGGGGATTGGAGGATCTCTCGGAGCGTATCGAAAAAGATGTTTCAAGGGGCGATTTCGATGTATCGGGCTAAATGGCTCGAAGTTCGGCCATCCTCTTGTCAGCCCTTTCGATGCTCGCCAACAAGGAGTCACCTTTCACCTCATGTTGTATTCGCTGGTTGTCGGCCAAGCCTAGCACAACCAAACCGAAAAATCTAAATGTCCCTAAAGCAATCAGCTCAAAGCGCTAAACAACTAGGTCC
>JAJFLS010000296.1 GCA_021772595.1 Opitutales bacterium | reverse complement strand
CCACAACCATGGGCTGGGTGGACGGGGTCGGCCCTCCTACTTGTGTGTTATTCGGGTGGACCGCGCCGGTCCTCCCTGCCATTTGCGCAACGAGACTCGAATCCTTCATGACTATTTCAGCGTAAACTCCGGCATTTGCTTCAGCGCTCCCCCTTCCATAGCGGACTCGTGAGCGAGAATCCCAACGCACGTTATATTCGCCGACTCCGGACCATTCGGATACGGAGCCCGCTTCTCCAGCAAGGAGCTCACAAACTCGTGCACCAAATGCGGATGCGAGCCGCCATGCCCTCCGCCTTGCGTGAACGACCGATGCTGCTTGTCGTCGGAATCATAAACCCCTCGACCCGTGAACGGCTGGATCTCCTTGGGAAGCAAATGCGCGTAATCGGGAACTTCCACCCGCTCGGGGATCTCCGGCTCCGGTTTGCCAATCGTATGGATGACCGGATTCTCGCCTTCCACGAGCGGCCACTCGTAGCTCTTTTTCGAACCATAGGCGTCAAAGCTTTCTCGATACTGCCGCGCCGTATTATACAGCGATCTTATGATTCGACCCGACACGTCGGAATCTTTGAAAGTCACCTGACAAGATTCTATAGCGAACGGCGAACCGTGGATACCGATCATCTCCTCCTGAATACGACCTGATCCGAAACACGACAGCGTTTCCGCCCGATTGCGTTGCAGCGCGAGCACGGGCCCCACGCAATGCGTCGCATAGTGCATCGGCGGCAAGCCGTCCCAGTAGCTCGGCCATCCGGCCATGTCCTGCTGGTGACTCGACTGTAGATACTGGATACGTCCCAGCTCCCCCTTGTCGAACAGCTCTTTAACGAAAAGAAACTCCCGGCTATACACCACCGTTTCCATCATCATGTAGGTCAATCCCGTCTCCTCGCACAGCTCGCAAATCTCCCGGCACTCTTCCACCGTCGTCGACATCGGGACCGTACACGCCACGTGCTTGCCCGCTTTCAATGCCTGGATCGAATGCGGCCCGTGACTCCCGATAGGTGTATTAATATGCACCGCGTCGACATCCGGATCTTCGAGAAGCGCTTCGTACGACGTGTATCGCTTCGACGGGTCGATCCCGAATTCGTCGCCAATCTTGCTCAACGACTCCTCGTTCCGCTGGCAAATCCCCGCGATATTCGCGTTCGGATGTTTTTCGTAAATCGGAATGAACTCGGCTCCGAAGCCGAGCCCAACGAGAGCGACGTTTATTTTATCAGACATAAAATTCGATCTTAGGGGATATTTCGGGAGCTACATTGTCGCTCATTTCTCGTCGAAATCGATTGTAATTATTGGAACAATTTTAGTACTTTTTCGCCGTAGTGCCCAATAAATGCAATATACCCCATCATTAATCCGGAACGCCCCCAGAGCCTACCCAATACTCGAGCTTCACTCGAAAGGTAGCGCTCGGGCGCCGCCCCGAGCCTTCATGGCATTTCTTAGACAGAAACCCACATTTGGGATTCAACAGGATGCGCTCGTGCCTCGCTTGCATGATGGCCCGCTTCGCGAACCTGCTTGATGAGACCTTAAAAACAGAAATACTCCACTGCCTCCAGATTCATCATGTTGATGCACCGCATCATCATGCCAGCGAGGCACGGGCGCATCCTGATAAAGATCTTCAGCTATTAGAAGCTCACCGATACCGCGACGGACTCCAGCCCACCCATTTCTTAAAGAGCGTGGAAAACGTAAACGGATTTTCGTATCCCACCAGCCGGGCGACCGTCTCGATCTTGTCATCCGTCGCACTCAGCAGATTCTTCGCCCGCTGGATCCGCAGAAACGTCAAGTGCTGCATCGGGCTTCGCCCGTACCGCTCGCGACACAATCGCCTCAAATGCTCCTCGCTCACATGAGCGATTTCGGCCAACTCACTCAGATTCCATTTCCGCTCCAATTCAGGTTCGACGCGATTCCAAAGTCTCCAAAGCCGATCGTCGTAGTCATGAGGCTGAGCGAACCGAAGCGCGTATTGATGAACCAGCTCCACCCAGTGACCCAGCACGCTCGGACTCTTCGCTCCACAAGATTCTGAATACAGTCCTTCGATCGCCGCCTTTAACGGAGCGTGATCGTATCCTTTCAAGACCGGCGAATTCTGCGACACGATCGGCTTGCGCTCGCGAGACTCCAAATACCGCACCCAGCAAAAATCCCATCGTTTGTCCCGCTCGCATCGAAACGCGTTTTGCACAAACGGCGGCAGCAAACAGGCTTCACCCGCCCTAAGCGTTTTCCACGCTCCATCCACTCGAACGCTTCCCTCGCCTCCAAAGCACCCCATCATATAGGAGCCCGACTGATCGGCCCGGACAATCTCGAAAGGATACTGGCATCTCAAAATCCCCGCGTGAGCAATGTGATGCTGCTCCAGCAACGAACATATCGGACTGCCCGACATCCAAGGCCGCTCCTCTACTTCGTCAGAACGCACCAGGACATAGCTCGACTCGCCCAAAATCTGGACGTCTTTCCCCTCCGTTTTCAAACGCTCAATTACCGCCATCTCTAAATCACTCTAAATGTAGGAGTTCCGATAGAATTTTCTCTCGTTAAGCTAGATAACACATTCATCGCCCATGTCCATGTTGATTTTCGATAGGTCCTTGTTGACTGAATTCCTTTGCGAAGCGCCTGCACATCACCCATAGAAGATCAGGTAGAGCAACGACGTCCCGGCGTGCCGCACAAACAACTCAAACAACGCGGCGGAGCGGGACGCTCTCGCCCTAACTTTTCACTATTTACTCTTCACTTTTCTCCAATGCCCACAATCGCAGTACTAGGAACTCTCGATTCGAAATCCGCTGAACACGCGTTCGTGGCGGACAAGATTCGGGCTCGCGGTTTCGACGCATTGCTCATCGACGTCGGCACAGGCGAACCGCCCAAAATCGATCCCGATATTTCCCGCCAAGAAGTCGCCGCAGCCGCCGGGATCGATCTAGACGCTCTCATGCAACGCCACGATCGAGGCGAGTGCGTCGGGGCAATGTCGCAAGCCGCCCCGATTCTTCTAGCGAAACTCGTCGACGATGGCCGGATCGACGGTGTCATCTCCCTTGGCGGCGGCGGCGGTACCGCCATCGGAACCGCCGCCATGCGCGCCCTCCCGCTCGGATTCCCAAAAGTCATGGTCTCGACCCTGTCCTGCGGCGACACCTCCCCGTATCTAGGATCCAAGGACATCGTCATGATCCCGAGCATCCTCGACGTCAGCGGACTCAACCGAATTTCAAAAACGATCTTCACCCGCGCTGCCGGAGCGATCTGCGGCATGATCGGCGACCTAGAAGAATCCGGCGAAGACAAGCCAATCATCGTCGCCAGCATGTTCGGCAACACGACACGCTGCGTGAACGAAGCCATGACCATCCTGCAAGACGCAGGCTACGAAGTGCTCGTCTTTCACGCAACCGGCGCTGGCGGCCGGGCAATGGAGAGCCTCATCCAAAGCGGCATGGTCTCCGGCGTTCTCGATGTCACCCCAACCGAATGGGCCGACCAAGTCGTCGGAGGCGTTCTCTCCGCCGGTCCTGAACGCATGGACGCTATGAGCACCGCGAAGATCCCCGCCGTCATCGCTCCCGGTTGCGTCGACATGGCCAATTTCGGAGCAAAAGAAACCGTTCCCGAAACCTTCCAAGACCGCACCCTCTACATCCACAACCCGCAAGTCACTCTCCTGCGCACCAACGCCAACGAGTGCGCCGAAATCGGAAAAGTCATCGCCGAGAAAGCCAACGCCAACCCCGCCCCCGTCGCCATCCTCAATCCGCTCAAAGCCATCAGCGAAATCAACGGCGAAGGAAAACCCTTCCACGACCCCGACGCCGACGACGCCCTCTTCACCGCCATCCACGAAAACGCAAACGTCGAAGTCATCGACCTCGACCTAGAAATCAACGACCCCGCCTTCGCCAAAGCCTGCGCCGAGAAACTATTAGAACTCATAGAAAAGATTTAAAGCCCACGGATCACACAGATTCGCACGGATAAGAAGGGAAACATTAAAAAGATATCTTTGAGATCTCATCCGTGAAGATCCGTGCAATCCGAGGGTAAAAAACAATTCCCAATTATGCCAGATAAACAAAGACGCTTCATGCAAGCCGACGACGTCAAAACAGAGAAGGACCCCTGGGCCACCGTCGAATGGCTTTCCAACAAAAAGCTCGTCGGCGCCGAGGAGCTTTTGTTAGTCCGCGCCACCATCGACGCCGGAAAATCCCATCCCTTTCATCGTCACCCGACCCGCGAGGAAATCATATACGTCATTTCTGGCCAAGCCGAGCAGTGGGTAGAAAACGAATACAGAATCCTCAAAGCCGGCGAAATGGCCCTCATCCCCCAGAACGCCGTCCACGGCACCTACAATCCCTTCGACGAAGACGTCACCTTCCTCGCCATCCTTTCCCCCCTAAACGGCGGCGAACCCAACATCGTAGACGTCTCCACCGAATCTCCCTGGACCACCCTCCGCGAAACCCAAAACCGCCCACAAGTACAATGATTTTTCCCGCAGATTACGCAGATCATCGCAGATAAAAAATCCGAATTTAATCCATCTCATTGAAAAACATCTGCGTTCATCTGCGTAATCTGCGGGCAAAAAAACAACCATTCTTCAATCTTAATTCTTAATTTAATTCAAAATGCCAAATCCCTGGACAGGAATCGGAAACCCATACACTCGCGACGAGGTACGCGCTCGCTTGCAAGCGACGCTCGACCGCAATGAAGCGATCATCGCCGCTGGCGCCGGAACTGGCATCAGCGCTAAGTTCATCGAGAAAGGCGGCGCCGATCTCCTTATTATATACAATTCCGGACGCTTCCGCATGTCAGGCCATGGCTCTACCGCGGGCTTGATGGCCTATGGCGATGCCAATGCAGTCGCCATGGAGATTGGCGAATACGAGGTTCTTCCAACCGTTAAAGAGATCCCGGTTATATGCGGCGTGCACGCCACCGATCCTCGCCGTCGCATGTGGCATTGGCTGCTCAAGGTAAAGGACATGGGATTTTCAGGCGTCAATAACTTCCCCACCCACTGCATCGTCGACGGACATTTTCGCAAAGTATTGGAAGAAACGGGGATGCCTTTCGAAATGGAAGTCGAGATGGTGGCCATCGCTTCGAAAATGGATTTATTCAGCATCGTATACGTCGCCAAGCCAGAAGAAGCGGCAGCGATGGCGAAGGCCGGAGCCGACGCGATTATCTCCCACGTCGGCACCACAGTAGGCGGCTCCATTGGAGTGACCGGAGCGGTATGCTCGATGGAAGACGCCGCGGGACGCTGCCAGGAAATTTTCGAAGCCGGCAGAGCCGTTAATGAAAAAATCTTCCTCTTATCTCATGGCGGCCCCATCAACACGCCTGAAGATGCCACTCGAATCAATCAGCTCACCGATGCTCAAGGCTTCGTCGGAGCCTCTAGTCTAGAACGGATGGGCGTTGAAGAATCGCTCACCGCTTTGACTCGCAAGTTTAAAAAAATCCCAGTACAGCGTAAATAGCTCCTATAAAAATCCGATTTCCGAGATCCAAAATCCTAAAATTCTCCCAGTCATGCTCAAGAAACGTCTTCTCATCCTATTTATAACCGTCGCATGGACGGCGCTCACTGCCCAAGCCGCCGACCCCATCCGTGTCTTCATCCGCGCCGGGGAAAAAACGCACGCTCCCGGCGCCCACGACCACCCACAGTTTCTTGAGAATTGGAAATCGCTCCTCCAATCGCGCGGCGTCGATTGCGATGGCAGCCTCGAGTTCCCTACCCAAGCCCAACTCGAAAACACTGACGTCCTCATCCTCAACGCGAAAGAGGCGGGCAACATCGAAGGCTCCCAACGCGACAACCTCACCGTATTCCTCAAACGCGGCGGCGGACTCGTAGTCATTCACGCGGGCGCCGTCTCACGCGATCCCGATTGGTACAAGAGCATCGTAGGGGGATCTTGGCGACACGGAACGACCAAGTTTCTCGAAGCGCCCATGAGCCTCTATTTCACGAATATCGAGAATTCAATTACAACGGACGTTTCCAATTTCGATCTCGAAGACGAGATCTACTACGACATGGACATCCTTCCGGAAGCGAAAATCCTTGCCACCGCCTATACGCCCAAAGCCATCGACACCAAAGGACGCGGCAACCAAGACGCCCAAAAACGCGCCGCCGAAGCAGTCGCCACAAAAAAGGCGGTCAATATCTACGATATCCAGCCCCAAATCTGGACCTACGAAAACGCCCTCGATGGTGGCGAGCCCTATCGCGCTTTCGTCCACATTCCCGGCCATTGGAATCGGAATTTCTCCCACATCGGCGTCCGTGCCATGATCCTTCGCGGCATCGCTTGGGCCGCGAAACGCGACGACGTCGACATGCTTTGCAAGGCCGACGAACTCGGCGACCACCTCCGCTACGTCGAAGGCGGAGTCCCCCGTCCCGAAAAACTCCCGGACCATCTAAACGTGCATCCGGATTTCGAGATCTCGCTCGTCGCATCCGAGCCGCTGATCAACAACCCGATGAACATCAATTGGGACGAAAAAGGCCGCCTCTGGGTCGCCGAAACTCCCGAATACCCGAACGGCCTCCGCAAGGTCAACGTCCCCTCCTGGATGGATTCCGGCTCCCTCAAGCCGGGCGAATACGACCGCGACCCGCTCGACCGGATCAGCATCCTTTCCGACTCGAACGGCGACGGCATCATGGATTCCAAAAAGGTTTTCGCCGACAAGCTCGAACTGGTGAATAGCTTCGTCTTCCACAAAAACGGAGTCATTGCCGCCAGCGCTCCCGACATCTGGTTTCTCGAAGATACCAACGGCGATGACGTCGCCGACAAGCGGACCAAGCTCTACGCCAACCTCGGCATCCGCGACACCCACGCCGTCATCAACAACCTCCACTACGCCGCCGACGGATGGGTGTACGCAACACACGGATACTCGTCATCACCAAATGTCACTTCCGGAGACGGCTCCAAAGGCTTTGGCCCGATCAACAACGGCGTCGTCCGCTTCAAGCCCGACGGTAGCGCCTTCGAGCAATACGCATCCCGCAACGGCAATACTTGGGGAATGGATACAACCATGGCGGGCGAAGTCTTCTACACGCAGCCCACCACTGGAAATCCCCTCGTCCACGTCGTCGTGCCCGAGCCCATTCTCGCCAAAGGCAAATTGCCCGGCGTCAGCGGCACGAACGGACTGCTCCCCGGTGAACGCATCTTCCCAGCTATGGAATTCGAGCAGCAAGCCTACGTCCAGATCGACCAAGTCGGCCGCTACACCGCAGGTGCCGGAACCGTCATCTACGAAGGCGGCGCCTGGCCGGCGAAATGGAATCACAGCTACTTCACCAGCGAGCCGACCGTCAACGTCATCGGCCACTTCAACGTCGTCAAAGACGGCATTTCCTACAAAGCAACCAAGGAGGCTGGACGCGAGCAGACCGAATTCATTGCCAGCGAAAATCTCTGGTTTCGCCCGATTGAAGTGATGACCGGTCCCGACGGCGCCATGTACGTCGTCGACTTCTGCAACCAGGCCATCATCCACAACGACACGCGCGGCCC
>JAJFLS010000295.1 GCA_021772595.1 Opitutales bacterium | reverse complement strand
GCGTAAGCAGCTCATGACTCGACCAATGCGGATCGCCGCAAGCGACGCCCCTACCTTTTTGAAATTTTCGCTTTGAGAGCGGCGTGGACGTTTTCAGGCACGAATTCGCTGACGTCGGCGCCATATTCGGCGACTTGCTTGACCAGGGAAGAGCTGGTGTAGTTGTAGCCTTCTTTGGTCATCACGAGGATGGTCTCGATTTCGGGGCCGAGGTGACGGTTCATATTGGCCATCTGAAATTCGAACTCGAAGTCGGAAACCGCTCTCAAACCGCGAATGATGGCGGTGGCGCCTTGCTCCTTTGCGAAATCGATCAGCAAGCCGTCGAAGGCCATCACAGATGCTGACGGGAAGCGTTCCAAGTTTTCGTTTACGAGTTGGAGCCTTTCGACAGTGGTGAAGAAGGGCTCTTTGCTCTGGCTCTCGGCGATGGCGATGATGACGCGATCGAACATACGGCATGCGCGTTCGAGAACGTCAAGATGTCCGTGAGTAATGGGATCGAAGGTGCCTGGATAGATGCAGACTCTCATAAGCCGTTAATGATGAAACCCATAGCAGGGTTATTTGCAACGAAATGTTTACGATGAGCAAATCGTCGAGAAACTATTTAATAAATGGGTGTCTGAGAATGAGTAAAACGATCCACGGTGATGACCGTTTAAATTACCACGTTGTAATTTAAACGGTCAAAGGCGGCCTTGGGTAATTGGAGGGAGCTGTGTCTGTGTCAGGGTGAAACTGAACGAGCGTGGCGGGGCTTTACTTTGGGGAGTTTAAGTCTTTGATAGCCGCTTCATGAATCTGCCAAACCTATTAACGCTTTCGAGAATACCGCTGATGTTTGTCATCGTTTGGCTGATGCGGGGCAATTTCGCGGGAGCGGCGATCGCGGCGTTTCTTCTTTTCGTTATCGCGGGTCTGACGGATTGGGCCGACGGTTATTTCGCCCGCAAGCAGGGTCTCGTCTCGAATTTCGGCATCCTGATGGACGCTCTGACGGATAAGATCCTCATGCTCGGGCTGATGATCGCCCTGGTAGATGTCGGTCAGGTGCACATCTTTTTAGTGCTACTGATTCTCGGGCGAGAATTCATGATCACGGGAATGCGGCTGGTGGCGGCGACCAAGGGCGTAGTCGTTTCGGCGGAGAGTTCGGGAAAGCAGAAAACGGTCACTCAAATCATGGCGGTGGGCGCCTATTTGCTGGAGGACGTTTTTCGAAACGATTTCAGCGGCGTCGAGGGCACATGGACGCGGCAGACCGCCGATGCTCTGGATTGGGCAGGCATGATCTTGTTTGGCCTTTGCGTATTTATGACTTTGTATTCGGGAGTTAAATACTTTCGAAAATACGGGGAACTGGTGTTCCTGGAAGGGGAGAGTTGATCCGAAATGATACGCAATCCGAGATGGCCTCGCTATTGGCCGACGCATGTAGTTGTGGGGGCGGCGACGTTTGGAAATCTCGGAAGCTTGAAAGCGCCGGGCACCTGGGGTTCGGCCGCGGGAGTGCTCCTCTATTTTCTGCTGTTTTATACGACAAGCGAGTTATTCGGCGCTCTGTTGATCTTGGCGAGTTGCTATTTCGCGATCGGGATTTGCGGCGAGGCGGAGAAACGATTGAAGAAGATCGACCCGGGCGAGATAATTCTCGACGAAATTGTTGCGATACCGGTCTGCTTCCTGGGGTTGAAGCCGTTTATCGCGGGAGATTACGGGGTGTTTGTTGTGGTCGGAGCGTTTCTGGTTTTCCGCTTCTTCGATATTCTGAAGCCTCTGGGGATTAAGAATCTCCAACGCTACTACGGTGGTTTTGGCGTAGTGATCGACGATGTCGTCGCCGGATTAGCGACCTGCGCGATTATGAATGCGGTGCTGCGGCTGATCTTTTAGAAGCTTCTTTGTAGGAGCGGATTTACCCCGCGATATCCAACACGGAATCTCAAGGGAACCTATTTTATCGCGGGATAAACCCGCTCCTACATGGATAGAATTCTCGTTCTACGCTTCGCTTTTCGCCTGTCCTTGTAGCGCGCGCCAGATCATCCAAAGGCCGACGAGCGCCATGAGAATGGATAGAGTGGTTCCTCGACTGAGGCCGAATGTCAGCTCGGCGTCCGGCTCGCGGAATTGCTCCCCGAGGATTCTCAAAAACGCATATCCGGTGAAAAATTCGCCGACGAGTGCGCCGGGACAGTTCTTGAGAACGGGCGTTTTCCAGATCCGGTATTGAGAGTAGAGGAGCATCACGAGCCCTTCGAGCGTGGCTTCGTAGAGTTGCGAGGGATGGCGGGGAATCGTCGAGCCTTGCGGAGCCAATGGAAAAAGAACTGCCCAAGCGACCGTGCTTTGCTTTCCCCAAAGCTCACCGTTTATGAAATTCGCGATGCGCCCGAACAGAAGCCCGGCGGGAGCGAGCGAGCAGACGATGTCGGCGGTGCCCCAGAAGGACTGCTTGTATTTGCGGGCGACAAAGTAGGTCGCCGCAGCGACGCCGATAAATCCGCCGTGACTAGCCATTCCGCCTTCCCATACGAAAAAGATTTTCCACGGCTCGGAGAAAATGAGCTCAGGAGTGTAGAACAGAATGTAGCCGAAGCGCCCGCCCGCCATGACGCCGATGAGCAGGGCGATAAAGAGATTCGTTTGCTGGTCGGGGTTATAGGGCGAAATTCCTTTGTCGTGATAGCGTTTGAGTAACCAAGCTCCCACTACGAACCCGAGCAAGTAGGCGACCCCGTAGTAGCGGACTCCAAAGTTTTCGGTGATATGGAAGAGGATTGGATCAAATTCGCATTTGAAATACTCGTTTGGATTGATCGGATTCATGTGGTTTTAGACTGGGCCTCTATCTAGAGACGGCTTCCAGAAGTGGATCGATTACGTTGATGCCTTGGTTTTGAACGGCGATGGAGAGGCGCGAAAATTCGTCCAATGAGATCGGCGTGATTAGTGAGAACGTTCGATTCATGACCGCTTTAATACAAGTCATGCGGCGGCTGTCAAAAGCCTAGGCGAAAATCGCTGGCTTCTTTGAGGTGGCGAGGATTGGACGCTCTCTAGGGCTCGCTCGCTAGATTCCGTCGATCGCTTTGGATAGTTTATCCAACGCAGCTTTTTTCGAAGTTACGTCGCCCGGCGTAATGCTCGACACTTCGTTCTTAATGTCTGAGAGAAGCTTGGCCGTTTTGACTTTCTCGACAGCGTTCTTGCTTTCCGATTCCACTTTTGCCTGGGCCATCGCGAGATCTTTTTGGTCTGCAGGACTGCCCTTGACGATAGTTAGCATCGCGTCGGCCAGTCGTGAAAGAATCTGCTGTACGACTTCCGCCGCATAGCCTCCGATAATTGCTGCAATGCTTGGCCCGATACCGACCTTGTCAAAGGTGCCTTGCTCATCGAGCATGAGAAGGCTGGCGAAAATCGTTCCCGCCACGATGCCGACGACGAACCGAATTACGTATACCTGATTCAATTGCGGATCGAAGGTTCGCGTTCTGATGTATCGCTGGGCAGTGGCTAGCGAGTAGAATCCGGAGCCTAAAGCGGCGGCGAATACAATGGTTAGGACTGATACAAGTTCACTCATTGTTCTCTCCCGTCTGTGAATCAGTGGCGGCTTGTTCGGTGGCAGTGGCGGTCTCTTTTTCCGTCGCCGTTTGTTTCGAAACTTTCAGCGTGTAGGCGCTCAAGGCCATGAAGAGGACAAGGCTTCCCAAGGTGACATAGATCAGTCCATTGATCACCGGATTGTTGATACGCCATCCCCAACCGAGAGGCTTGGTTGCGTTCAAGGATATTGGTGTTGCCGGCGCGATTAGCGCGCTCAGTCCGCCGTGGATTTGGAGAATCAGTTCGAAAGACTCGGTCTCAGCGGATGACTCGCCGGAATGAACCTCTTCCGCAAGCACTGAATCATCTCCAATTGGTTCCGAATTGGGAGGGTTGCCTTCGGATTCGACTGGTACGGGAGATTCCGCGTCAATCGCGGCGAGAATTTGTGGATCGACTTTCGTCGAAAACAGAGTGGCTATCTTTTTTTGCAATCCGGCATCCAGCTGAATTCCGGAGGACATGGCATAGGCCAGCATTGTCTCGATTTCCTCGACTAGGTTTTGACGATGTTTGCCAGAGTCGATGAAATCGTAAAATGGTGAAGAGACGGGCGACTTTTGCCCCTTGGCTGCGGATGGGTTCGTCATATTTTACCGCTTTGAGTAATTGGGGTGAAGGAGTAGTATCTAGAGGGTGAGAATGGGTAGAATAATAAGTAATTACCAGAAGCCATGAGTGTCAAGGCAAGTGTCCGTGGATACTAGGGAGGACTGGCTCGGTCCTCCTGAATAGGTCGACTGAGACCGACCCTACTTGAAAACCGCGAGGTGGATCGGAGCGTTGTTCCTGTGGCGCGTTGGCATTGTTGCTGGCGATTCCCGACGAACGTGATACATTTCGCTCATGAAGAAAAAAACTGCCCCTGACCCGTGTGATTGCTGCGATGCCGTTTCGCGACGCCACTTTCTGAAAACCTCCACGGTTGCAGCCGCGGGAACGGCGGTTTTGCCATTTGGCACCGTGACCGAATCTTTCGCCGCCAGAAAGCCGAAAGCCGCGGAGGCCGAAACGCTCGTCAAAACTCTCTATGGCAGCCTGAGCGAAGAGCAGCGCAGCAACGTGTGTTTCGACTTCGATCACAAGCTCCGCCACGAGATCGAAAACAATTGGTTCATCGTCCGGAATCAACGAATCGCCAAATCCTACACAAAGGACCAGCAGGCGATGATCCGCGAGATTTTCATGAAGATCCACAGCGAGGAGTACGCCGACCAAGTGATGAAGCAAGTCGAGCACGACAACGGTCGCGGCGGTTTTGGCGATTGTTCGATCGCGTTGTTCGGAAAACCGGATACAGGGAAATTCGAATTCGTTTTGACGGGTCGGCACACCACGCGACGTTGCGACGGCGACTCTGTGAAAGGCGCGGCGTTCGGCGGCCCTATTTTCTACGGGCACGCGGCACAGTCCTTCGACGAAGAGCCGCATCATCCGGGCAACGTCTACTGGTTTCAAGCGAAGCGGGCCAACGAGGTGTTCCGGATGATGGATGGCAAACAGCGCAAGCTGGCGTTGCTGGACCAATCGCGCGGCGAAGACGGCAAGCGAACCGTGGAGTTGTCCGGCAAGACCGAAGGCTTGGCCGGCATTCCGATGACGGAGCTCCAAACCGATCAGAAAGACGAAGTACGCAAAGTCCTCAATGACCTGCTCCTCCCGTTTCGCGAAGTGGATCGCAAGGAATCTATGAAACTCATTGAGAAAAGCGGCTTCGACAATCTGCACCTTTCATTCTATAAAGGCGAAGATGTCGGCAACGACGGCGTTTGGGACGTCTTCCAAATCGAAGGCCCGAACATGCTTTGGTATTTCCGAGGCGATCCGCACGTGCACACTTGGGTGCATATAAAAGACCGAGTGTAGTCGCGATTCATTGTAAGAGCCTGCTTGCAGGCGATGTAAAGAAAGGGAAATCGCCTGCAAGCAGGCTCCTACAATTGGAGACGCTCTACCGTATTCAAATTGTGCCAACTTCCTATTCGACAGTCACTCTCTCGCGTTCAAGATCCTGATGCGAAATGAGTCTGCGCCCGAAAGTCGCCTTGCTGATCGAGTCGTCGAATACCTACGCGCGTGAGCTGCTGCACGGGATTCGTTCCTGGCAACGCGATCACGATGCTTGGGCCATTCGGCTGACCGAGCACGGTCGCGGCGCGAAACCTCCGGCTTGGCTCAAGAACTGGAAAGGCGACGGAGTCATCGCCCGCGTCGAAAATCGCGGGATTGCCAAGGCCCTTCAAGCCACGGGACTTCCGGTTGTCGATGTCAGCGCTGCCTTGCCCGATCTACCGTTCATTCGCGTGGCGACCGATAGCCAAGCCGCGACGCAACTTGCGATCGATCACCTTCGGGAGCGAGGCTTGACGCGATTCGCTTATTGCGGCGATGACCAGTTTCAGTGGTCCAAACGCCGCTGCCGTTTCTTCGTCGATGGGCTGAAAGCGCTAGGGTTTTCTTGCTCAAAATTCGTAGGCCCTACAGATGCGGGAAAATCGCGATTGCGGGCCGATCAAGAGGTTGAAGCGATCGCCCAATGGCTAGTGACGCTTCCCAAGCCTGTCGGCATTCTGGCTTGCTACGATATTCGCGGCCAGCAAGTCCTCGAAGCATGCGACCAGGTCGGCATTCGTGTGCCGGACGAGGCTGCTGTGATTGGCGTGCACAATGATGAGCTCCTTTGCGACTTATGCGATCCTCCGCTTAGCAGCGTCATTCCCAACGCTCGACAAGCCGGCTATCGAGCAGCGGAAATCCTGAGTCAGCTCATGGTGAAAAAAGGAAAACGCGCGTCACGAAAAACTGCATACACGATCGAACCGCTCGGAGTCGCATGCCGACAGTCAACTGATCTCGTGGCGATGGAGGATCCGAAAATTTCGGACGCGGTTCGTTTCATTCGCGACAACGCAGACAAGGGGATCACCGTCGCCGAAGTTTTGCAGGCCGTTCCCATTTCCCGGACCTTGCTGGAACGAAAGTTCAAGCGCGATCTCGGGACGACTCCGCATCGCCATATTTTGGAGACACGCCTCAGCAAAGTGAAAACCTTGCTCACGACGACGAAGCTTTCGATAAGCGAGATCGCCGAGCGCT
>JAJFLS010000294.1 GCA_021772595.1 Opitutales bacterium | reverse complement strand
CGCGGCTGGTTCTCCATCATCCTGCTACGGCACGGTGACGATTCGGAACCGCTCAGTGCGGATCCGCACGCTGAGTGGTGTGGGGGCCGGGGGAGTTAACGCCCCCGGCTACCCGATTGAGCTTCGCTCATCTTTTGTTTTCGATGCAGAAGGTCGAAGCGCTCTTCCTTCAACAGAGTAATTTCGTCGGCATGTTGCTCCATGAATTCGTCTTTCGGAATTCCGTCTATTGTTCTAATCTTTCTTTTTTTCTGCTTGCCGCCGATCAAGTAGTGCTCCCATTTGAATTCGCCGTGCTTATCGCGAAAAACTTTCTGTTTTTTCTTCTTCCCCATCTTTTAATTACATCTGCTCAACGTCAGAGTCTAGGCGACCCGCTACGGGAGCCGCACTCTGATATACCGTGATGGGTTCTAATTACTATCAAAATCCGACTCGGAGCGGGTAGCGGGGTTGCCTACGACGGCTTGTTCAGATTCAAGTTCGCGCTAAGAATATCTTCGTTGCAGAATACTGGTTCGATAATAGAGCTGAGGATGCATCCACGTGGGCGAAGCTCGGCCTCAATCCCGTCGTTGGCTAGGCCCAGTCTAACGCAGGCCCGAGCGGCACAATTTGCGTCGGATTGATGTCGTCGTGCGTATAGTAATAGTGGCGCTTGATGTGGTCGAAGTTGACCGTCTCGGAAACACCTTGATCACGGTAAATGCGTTCCAAATAAGCCTGTAGATTCGGGTAGTCGCGGATCCGATTTTTGTTGCATTTAAAATGGCCGAAATAAACCGCATCGAAGCGTACGAGTGAGCAAAAGAGACGGTAATCCGTTTCCACGATACGCGCACCGAACAAGTATTCGCGGCCATCGGAGAGGCGCGCTTCAAGACTCTCGAGTGTATCAAATAGTTTCGTATACGCTTCCTCGTAGGCAGACTGCGAGCTCGCGAAGCCTGCTTCGTAGACACCATTGTTGACATTTTTATAAATGCGTTGGCTCAGCGCGGCTTGCTCGTCTTTGATGTCCTCGGGGAAGAGATCGACCGGATGCTTGGCCAGCGGCTTGAAAACGCCCGCCCACATTTCGACAATGTCGTCCTCGGAGTTGTTGACGATGCGCTTCTCCTTCTTGTCCCACAGCACAGGCACGGTAATGCGCCCTTTGAAGTTCGGGTCCGTTTTCTTATAGGCTTCGGATAGGTATTTGAAGTTTTCGACATCGTCCAGCCCGTGCCCGTCGCCCTCGCGGAAGGCCCAGCCAGTCTCGTCATCGCGAATCGGATCGACGAAATTGACGCTGACTGCACCCCCCAAGCCCATCAGGTTGCGTGTCAGCCAAGCTCGGTGCGCCCACGGACAGGCCTTGCAAACATAGAGATGGTAACGCCCCGCTTCGGGTGCCTTCACCCAATTGCGAAATTCGTCGGGCTGCCGTTCAAATGTGCCGTCCTTACTTTGTTCGTCTGGAAATTGAGCCATGGTGCTATTCGTATTTGAAGTAATGATAGTATTTGCTTATTCAAGCCGCTTGCGGCCCTCGGGTTGGTTGGAGTGCAAATTAGAACCAAAAGACTCCGTCATTACTTTCTAGTGAGCAAACTCTTCAAAACGTCCTCGATATAGCGTTCCACATATTCGGGCAGACCTGAAGCCTGCGAAATCAGCTCGAAACGCTTGGCAAGCTCACCGTGTTCATCACTCCCAAGATGTACGATACGCCAGGTGTTGAGTGGCGCTTCTTCCGCACCGCTCACTCCGTGGGCCACGTGAAAGAGCGGCTGCTCGGGGGAAGCGACAATTGTCCGCCCCGCATCATCCTCAACCTCGGGCAGACCGATGAAAGTCACTTGCTGGCTTGAGTGGTTCAAATAGCAGGCTTCGATAACAGTGCCAAAACTGTCGGGCTGCAGCCAAAGCCGTTGCTCCGATACACGGATGAATACTTCGTCACCATTTTTCAGCTCACGACGACCCCAACTGCGGGCGGTTCCCGCGCGGATCATACCGGGAATGAAGAGATCGGGGCGGGCGGCTTTCCTGACCTCCATTTCCCAGAGCTGGGTGCGGGTCAGGGCAAGCCCCTCGACAGCTTTATACTCATCGGCGAGGATCTGATTTACGTCCAGCGGATCAAACTCGATGCTGGAGTGGCCCTCGCGGTTCCAAGCGGCAGAAAAGACTGCTTCGTGGTTGTCTTGATTCATAATCCTATCTTCTCTATTTCTTGGTGAGATTGATGAAACCGGCTTTGGAGTGGGTATGCATCACCGGACTTCGATTCGCTTCTTGGCTGAACGTCAAACTGATGCAAGAGTGGTCGTCGCGGAGCGACGAATACGAATTGCATCCAGTGCCTTGTTCGCAGGTTCAATTGTTTTCATAGATCGGATGGAGGCTCAGTGTATTGGGAAATGCTCCGAATGGAAAGTGGATAAATCGTGCCTCACCATCCTCAAACTTCCAAAAGAATAATCTATGCAGACCTAAGCTCTGGTAGCTTGGTTCAGTGTAACGTATGCTTAAATAGAAGCCAGATTCCACTGTAGTACTCAGATAGTCGATCCACATCTCCTCGATTGGTGGCGATTCGTTATTTTTTTTAATGAAACCTTCTTTTGTGACAATCTTCTTGAATCTCTCGGAACCGTATTCGTAAACGCTTGCAAAGTCGCGTTCTAAAATTTTTTGAAAACAATCTCGGACTCCTGCACCACCTTCATCATCGCCAATACCATGTAGTCTTGATAGATTGAATGCTTTGTCCTCAGGAAGCCTTTCAACGGCACAAGCCGTCATAAGAAAAACGAAAGCTAAAAATGTTTGGACTATGTTTTTCAATTTAGTAGCGAACGTCGAGTGGAGGAGATGGCTGTGAAGCGGAGCGCAACAGGCATTGCCTCACACGTCTGGTTGGCATCGGTTTGTAATCGTTATCGAATGACAGTTAAACATATTTTGGTGGGCTTGGAGGATTGCGAGAGTCATCTCCCTCACTTCTTTTAATTGATTCTTATCCATCACTAGCCTGATCCACTCTGTCTTTTTCAGCTGAAAATCACCATGAGACAGACTGTCGTCGAGTATCATTTCTAGTGCCGTGTTTGCGACCTTCACATGATCTAGATCTTCTGCCAACCAGATCCTATCTTCGATCACTGAAAAGGTTACTTTTTTGTTCTCCGTATAAATTGAAAAGTTGTCTCCTGATCTCTCAATCAGTTGAATCGATTCAATCGAAACGTATACCGACATTCCATTCTCGCCTTCGGTTGATAAGCTTATACTAGTTGTATCCACCGACTTGTTAGCCTTTCCATTGACTAGATCTATAAATCGTTCTGTAATTCCTTGCTCATACATACCTGACAACTGGGCAACTCCCCCTGTCAGCTGTTCACGGATAATCGGCACTGCCCATAGCTCATTATCAATCAGTATAGCTAACTGTTGACCAATGCATTCTTTCGAAAGCTTGGAGAATTTCTCTTTTCCTGTTTCGGTAAAAATTATTGTAATGCTCCATGAGCCCATTAGAGTTTTCTTCGCTGAAGCCTCTTTTATGTCTTCAATTCCAATTGCAACTTCTCGGTCTACATTGTACGTTGAATCTACGTCATGGAGGTACTTGTATGGTAATTTCAATTTCATCGGTTGAGTGTAGCTCGTAGGCTCTTTCAGTATGCGTGCCATAATGAATGGCACTTCATTTTTTCCGAAAAGCAGTCCTATGGGAATGATGAAAATCAGTACTATTGCTTTGTATTTCATTTCTTTGCTAACGTTGAGCTGAGGCGGCGGCCGTAGGCCGTTGCCTCAAGCGTCTGGTTGTGGTTCTTTCATTTCAATTTTGAGAGGTAGGTCAGTCATTGCGTAGTGAATGAATTGCTGACCAAGTGCTGTGAGTTCGTATCCATCTTCTTCATCAAACGCTGATTTCAGCGTTCCACCTCCACCTCGCGAAGAACCCCGTGATTTTGGTTTCTTAACGAAGTTTCCATAGTAGTCAGTCTCACGGTGCTGGCGAACAATACCACCCGTACTCAAGTCTCGAAATAAAAGCTTATACAGATCTGCTTCAGCTGAATCTTCCCGAACTTCACCTTTCCCAATTTTTCGCCAAATTTCTCCACGGCTTATTCCATCCGTATTGTAGATGGCAGCGATAACTTGGAAATGAAGTTCTGAATACTGATTGATCCAATCAATGAACATTCTAACGACGTCGTCATCGGTCAAAGACGCTGCAGCGGCGTTTGATAGTATATTACGAATGTAGACTCTCTTCTCTTCGCTTTCGGCACCAGACCACTCGCGAAAGGTTTTCCGAATGAGAGATTGATACTGACTGCTTTCGACGCGTTCAGTGATCTTTTCGTCTTGGAGATCAAGTCGAGCCATGATCTCAACTATGGTTTGCTCTTTTTCTTTCAGCTCGTCTTTGAGCATTTGTATCCAGTGCTCGAAGAACTGATTCGCTTTTTCTTGTTCTTTTTCGCCCCATGCTCCAGCGAACGCAGAGAAAAGGCCTCCCGCAAAGGGAACCGCTCCTCCAAGGGTTTGAATAGCGCCTCTAGCGACTTTTCCGCCTTTGCTTGGTTCGGGAAGGTTTTCGGGTGGGATTCCGTCTTTCATTATATTGCCACAACGTAAAGGTGTATCAAGAGTGCACGCGCAGCGTGTACGAATTGATACAACCGTCATGTTGGGATTATTTGTATTTGTAGAATGTTGGTGGTCTTGTTCCGATTATGATTTCTATATCTTCTTCAGCATTCTTTAGGCCTGGCTCTTCCATCTTCTCAAATTCTATACCGGCTTTTCGAAATGCCTCAACTATCAGCCGTCCATCATCTGTTTCGCTGTTTGTGATCTGCAGACCTATGGCTTGTTCCCATCCACTGAAGAACTGAGTTTTTATACCGGCATCATCTAGCGTACTTTGGATGTCTAACTGGTATCGCGTCGCCTCTGGGTCTAACTTCACAAAACCTACCCACACTTTTCTCGAGATTTTTCCTGTGAGCTCGTGGACCAGAAGATTGTGCTGTTTTTCGCTGATTCGTCTCCATGCTACAAGGCTTTTAATTCTTTCTGTTTCAAGACGTGCGGTTGCAGCTTCTGCTTCCAGAAATGCGGCTCGTTCATGGGCTTTTGCGGCTGACTCAGCTGCTTGTGCTAATTCTTTTTCAGCGTTCTTCTCCTTAATCTTTCCCGTAACGACGATTGCATAAGTCGACAAGACGCCAATCACTAGAGATGTGACTAATAACCAGTTGGCTATGCTGTGTAGTGAATTGGCATTCATAAATATTCTTCCCAACGCTGAGTACTAGCAAGAGTGGAAGTCGCGGAGCGACTGTAACGAATTGCTAGATACGACTTGTTCGCAGTGTTTCATATTAAAACCAACCTAAGAGCAACTGTAACCGCTGAAATCAATAACGCTGAAAGTATGGTCGTTACGATAATCTTCTCACTCTTTCGATATCCTATCCATCTTGCCAAAGTCCAGTGGACTATTAGGGCCAAATAAATCAGAGCGAACACGCCTAGAACAATGTAGGCCGATTCCTTGCTTAATCCCATTTCGTCTCCTCCAATAACTGCTAGCAGTGGAGCAACTAAACATCCGGTGAGCAGCAGGAACGTCGTCAAAACCAGAGCCCGAAGAAGCATATGCTTCCCGATGATCGGAGGTTCGTTGAATTCAGTTTCTTTCATCTAGTTGCGAACCGCTAGCTTACTCTGAGGAGCCTGCGACGATTGAGTAAAGCGGTTTGTTGGGTGTAATTTTAACTGAATACAATATGAACGAAACACTGGCACTAGAGGCGAATCCTTTCGAGGGGGACTTTGGAAGTCCTGGCGACCGGCTACTGAGTAAGAAAATCGTCACCCTCAGAAAAGAGAGGGAATGTGACCACTGCGGACAGATGGCGATGAGGGGCACGCGATGCAGAACGCAATCCGAAATATTCGACGGGGCTCTGCACCGCTACACTTGGTGTAGTGACTGTACGGATGCTCTAGCGAAATCAGACGAAGACGAAGGGGATGCGTGGGAAGCCCGCAATCGCCGTAATTTTTAATCACCCAACGTCTAGGACACTCGATGGCGAAGTATCGAGGTGCAGCTATGGTGTGTGTGATTTAGAGCCATTGAGTGATCCGTCTGGTTAGATGTGTTTTCATCATTGCAGTAAACGAGTGAATTTCCCTCTTCTTTTCCTTCTTGCCTTGATAATAAAGACAGTCGCTCCGACAATCCCTAAAACCAAGTACCCTACAATCAATAAACAGTATCTGATAGGATCTTTTTCGAATGTGAAAGTGTTTAGACCCGCGCCAAATATGGCACTAGCTGCCTTGTACGTGTAGATCCCGGTTTCACCATTAATCAACCCATCAGCACTACCTAAGAAGCCGATCACGCTTACAAAAAGCCAAACGAACGTGTTGTTTATCCAATGCAAGATGGCTTTCATGTGTATCCTGAATCTAACGTCGAGCTCACCAGCGCGGCTTGTCCGCGTTGGGTGAAGCGCCTTGATATGCGAATCCTTCGTCAAGCAAGGGCAGGGCCGATTCGCGTGATTCTATCTTAAATTCCGTCATGGAGATCATGTATTCAATTCTGAGTCCTCAGTGTAATCTGTGGTTAAATTCTTAGCACAACACGATCATTCTAAATCTGCATATCGTTGAGGTGTGGCACGTAGTGAAGCGCGGAGCGCGTAACGGAGTTGTCCACCACCGCCTTGTTCTGAATTATTTTTCACCAATAGGCTGGATCGTTCCAAGCGCTGGCGCAGGAAGACTTTCCATAGCTTTGGTCGATGA
>JAJFLS010000293.1 GCA_021772595.1 Opitutales bacterium | reverse complement strand
GCCGGAGCGGACTCCCTTGAATGCTCGGGTGATGGGAGCCATTGATCGACCGGAGTTTCGAGTCGAGAAAATCGTCTTTGAGAGTCGTCCTGGTTTTTTCGTGACAGCGTCGGTCTACCTTCCACGGGCGGGTCGGTTTGAAGGTCCGCGTCCGGGCGTGCTCATTCCGAGCGGTCATGCGAAACCGGCCAAGGCTCATGATGAGTATCAGTCGATGGGCGCGTTGCTGGCTCTCAACGGATTCGTGGCGCTTGTGTTCGATCCGCTTGATCAAGGCGAGCGTATGCAGTACCGGAAAGAGGATGGCAGCATGCCTTACTATGGAACGCATATGCATATGCAGGAGGGCTTGATTGCGATGCTGTTGGGCGAGGGATTGATTCAGTATTTCGCTTGGGATGGCATTCGAGCGCTGGACTATCTGGCTAGTCGTATTGAAGTGGATACAGACCGATTGGGCATTTCCGGAAATAGCGGAGGCGGAACCCAGACTTCGTATATTTTCGCCTTGGACGAGCGCCTGAAGGTGGCGGCTCCGAGTTGCTGGCCGCATTTGGCGAACCGTCAGGTCAGCGATTCGATGGGCGATTTGGAGCAGATGAATTACGGCATGCTCGCGATGGGCTTGGAGCATCCTTCGTTCTTTCTGATGCGGGCTCCAGCTCCCGTGAAGATCCTCGGGGCGACTCACGATTTCTTTCAAATCGACGCGGTTTGGGAAGGCTTTCGCTTTATCAAGCGGCATTACACGGATCTCGGATATTCGGAACGCGCAGACATTTTGGAGAACAACGCGGACCACAATTACGACCGGACGCAGCGCGAAGCGGCGGTTCGTTGGTTCGATCAGTGGCTGAATGGCAATGTATCGGAAATCTGGGAACCGGAGTTGGAATTGTTTTCCGAAGAAGAGCTGTACGCGACGCCAACAGGGCAGGTGATGGACCTACCCGGGGCGCGTTCGATTTTCGATTTGTTCAACGAAAAGCTAGAGGTTGGGCGTTTGGCTCGAGAGCAAGCTTGGGCATCGGCGACTAGAAAGCAGCGTCGGTCAACGGTTCGTGAGTTAGTGAAGGCGCGTGGATTCGACGAGATTCCGAAAGCTGCGATTCTTAAAAGAGGAGAAGAGAAACGATTGGGTTATGTCGCTCGCAAATTTCTGTTGGAGACGGAAGAGGGCATTTATCTTCCAATGGTAGATGCGCGTCCGGAGCGGACGAGCGCGGAATCGCCCATCGTGTTCGTCAGTTCGGAGGGGGCGGGCGCATCTTTCGCGGAAGGCGGTCGGGCCGACAAGTTGGCGAAGTCCGGCAGGCGAGTCATTGCGGTGGACGTTCGTGGCGTGGGGGAGACGCAGCAAGACTCGCAGACGGTTCAAGGTTCGTTTTTCGGAACGGATCAGGAAGACTTTTCGGCGGCTTACCTGCTAGCGGAAAGCTATCTGGGAATGCGAGTAGAGGATATTCTGAGGACCATTCGCTATGCGGAAGAATCGACGGGAGGCAGCACTGGCGAAATCGAACTCTATGCGGAAGGACAGATTGGCGTAGCGGCTTTGCATGCGGCTTTTCTGCAACCGGAGCGAATTAAGCGGTCTCGCATTCGTGGATCGCTTAAATCTTGGGAAAGCATTTTGGAGAACAAGCGTTCTTTTCACCAATTGGCGAATGCGGTACAGGGAGCGTTGCTGCATTACGATCTGCCGCATTTGGAGGCAACGCTGGGCGATCGCTTGGAAGTCGTATTGCCGGTCGATAGTCTCGGCTTCGAGGACATTCCCGAAGGAGCGGAGCCTCCTCTCGGGCACGATGACCCTTCTCGAGTTGGGCTTGTGGGAACGTTTTTTGGGAACTCTAAATTTCTAAATCCACAAGGTGAATACGATTTGGATAGCTTGGGATTGAGCTACGACAACTCAGTTGAAAACCGGGGTAACGACTGGTCGGGAATTTGGTTTGGGTATATCGTTGGACCCGCGACCGGGACGGTGACTTTCGTCGGAAAAACGGAGCAGCGCGTGTCGATCACGATCGATGGCAATCCGGTGCTCGTGCTCGATGATTTCCCCGGATCGGAAACGGGTTCGGTTCAGATGGAAGCGGGCAAGGTCTATCCAGTCGAGGTGCGGTATCAATTGCCCTCAGGCGGATTGGGGAGTTTTGATATAAAGTGGGAATGGGACGGGCAGTCCCGGACGACGATATCGCGCGAGCATCTGCGTCACTCGCCCCGTCAGGTATCCGAATTGAAACGAGCATGGCGGTAGCAAGAAGCAGCGCACTGATTGCGAGCTCAATTTTACTCGCGACTTTCTTCAACCCTTTGCAGGGCGTTGAGGTGAAGGTCAACCGCGAGGAGACGATCGTTTCGGAAATTCCTCTCTTCGGAAATGGGTCGTCTCCTGGTTGGAATAACGGTTCGCCGATGATCGTTCGCAAGGGCGACGATGTCTGGTTTTCGTTGTCACGTCCAGTTGCGGGGGTGCCTCCCTACGCGAATACGATTTGGCAGATCTACAAGCGCCAGAAGCAGGGATGGACGGTCATCTTAGAGACTGATGGACCGAGCGAGCGGGAACCGTGTCCGCTCGCGTTGCTCAATTCCTATACGCTTGCGGTATTCGTGAATCCGAAAACCAGTTTTCTACGTTTTCGTGTCGAGAACGAAGCCATCTTGTGGAATTCGCATCCTCATTTATTGGCGTTCCCATTGGGGATGGACGATCCGGAAACCTTTGCGTTGGAGCCCAGATTCTCGGGTAACCCTGTTTTGCGGGAGCATACGTATCGCGGACTCGCAGTGGACCCTCGGACTAGCGAAGTGTTGATCATGGTCGTCGATCCAGACTCGGAACTGTACCATCCGAGCTACTTGGACGGGGAGGGCCAATGGCATGCGATGGAGGCGTTCACTTTTCCGATTCGAGGCTTGTATCCAAATCTCTACGTTCGTGGAGGAGAAGCGCATATCGCTGCCGTTAGCGATATCAAGGAGCCGGTGCAAGCATGGCGCGACGCGAAATACAGAGTTTTTCAACGTCATTGGGATTATGCGTTTCGGCATATCTATTATTCATGGACACCGGATGCACGGAAACGAGGATTCGAGACGTCGTTGTTGATCGACAGCATCGAGGATCGTCCCGGTAGCGCTCGAAATTTGGACTTGATAGTCGACGTGGACGGAACTGCTCACTTGTTGTATGTAAAGAATCGTTTCCAATACGAATTTCTACGCGACGAGTTTTTCCCCGATGAGCCGATGGCGGTAGAAATTGGATACGCTCAGGTGAAGCAAGGTCGATTGATCTATTTGCGAACGATCGGAAAAGGTCTATCCGACAGCGATCCGAAAGATTTGGCTCCTGGCGAATATGGAAATCTCAACTGGGGTCGCCTGCATCGATTGGAGGATGGCAGCATTGTCGTGATTTACTCGGGCGAGGATCGCGATGGGGCTGGCATGTGGATTACTAGATTGAATAAAGTTGGCGTTGCGGGAGAAGCGACTAAGATCCCGATGGAGCATCCGATGGGTTCTCGTTTCTTTACGAATACAGAACGGGGCGGCAGCGCTCCGAGCAATACGATCGATCTGTTGGAACTGGGTTATGGCAGCGAGTATCACTCGGTCCGCTATGCGGAAATCGAGGTAAGGCGATAATGTAGTTTATTCAAAAATCGAAATTATACTAATCATGAAGAAGACGATCAAACGCAGGAAATTTTTTCATAATCTCGCCGTTGGAGCAGCAGGGTTCATGGCTTTTCCCTATATCGCGAGAGCGACTGGGTCCACCGGTAGACTCAATGTGGCCTGCGTGGGAATCGGTCACCAGGGGTACAAAGCCATCATGGCGGCGAAGGAGGAAAACTTGGTTGCGATCTGCGACGTGGATTTGAGAAACGATGAGGATGTTTTTAGCGACGATGAACCTATTCCAGCTAGGACTTTCGCCGATAACCCTCAAGTCGCACAATTCACTGACTTCCGGCAAATGCTGGATAAGATGCACAAGGAAATCGACGTAGTGTTGGTATCCACGCCAGACCATACGCATTTCCCGATTGCTATGGCGGCAATGGAATATGGGATTTCGGTTTTCTTGCAAAAACCGCTGGCTCATAATATTTGGCAAGTTCGTACGCTGCGCAAAGCGATGCATCGCTATGGCGTGAAAACGGTCATGGGCAATCAGGGTCATACCTCTGACGGAATACGCCTCATCAAGGAGTGGTACGACGCAGGCGTTTTGGGTGACGTTCGGGAAGTCCATTGCTGGACCGACCGGCCCAGATCGCCATGGTTTGTAAAGCCCGAATCGATTCCGCCTAAAGTACAAAGTGTACCCAAGGGCATTGATTGGGATCTTTGGCAGGGGCCCACCAAAGCGAGGAGTTTTAGCGACAGCTATCTTCCAAAAATCTGGCGGGGCTGGTGGGATTACGGTGTAGGGTGTCTGGGCGACATCGGCTGTCATTCGCTCGACGCACCGTTCTGGGCGCTAGGTCTAGGTTTCCCCACTGACGTGGATGTGGCGCTCGATGAGCCGGCCAACAACGACTATACGAACTTTGCTGCCCACGTTACTTATCATTTCCCAGCTCGAGGAGAAAAACCGCCGGTTACGATGCATTGGTATGAAGGCCGATCTCGTCCTCCCGCGCTAGAAGGAATGGACAAGATTCCAATAGATGGCATGTATATGATCGGTTCGAAGGAAATTCTCTATAACGAAGGCATCTATCCCTACAGTCCTCAATTGTGGCCGCGGGCCCGCATGGATGATTATCGGGATGTTTTGATAAATCGACCGCTGCCTCGTGTGAGGAACGGACCATTTGTGGAGCTCTTCGACTGGATTAAGGACGAAGGGCCCAAGGCAGGATCGAACTTCGATTACGCTTCGAAACTGACCGAAGTCGTGCTACTGGGCGCGATGGCTATTCGGACAGGGCAAGGCATTGAATGGGATTCCGAAAATATGATAGTAACAAATGCTCCGGAAATGAGCGAGTTGGTTAAGGAACACGTTCGCGAAGGCTGGAGTTATGGAGAGAACCTCTGGACATGAACCGTCGCGATTTTTTATACTTTTCTGCCGGGGTTGCCTTGTCCGTTCCCCTGATTAGCAAAACGGCCTCAAGCAAACCTAAGATCCGTATTGGTCAAATCGGTACAAAGCATGCTCACGCTTCCGGCAAAATCGAAGCGATTCGAAAACAATCTGATACGTACGAGATCGTGGGAGTAGTGGAGCCTGATGAGACCCGCAGAAAAGAGATGGCCGAAAGCGAGTCCTATCGCGGTCTCAGGTGGATGACGGAAGAGCGGTTGCTGAATACGAAAGGGTTACAGGTTGTTGCGATTGAAACCGAAGTGTCTCGCCTTGTGCCGACTGCCGCTCGAGCGATTTCCGCGGGACTGCATATACATCTCGATAAATCGCCCGGCGATTCGTTGGGCTCGTTTAGGAAATTGCTCGATCAGGCGAAAGGCGGGAATCGGATTGTTCAGCTGGGCTATTTCCTGCGCTACAATCCGGCGTTCCAATTCATGTATGAAGCCGTTGAAAACGGATGGCTTGGCGAAATCATGGAATTGGATTGCATGATGGGTAAACTGGGATCGGAACGTACGCGCGGGGACATCGGGCGATTTTCGGGTGGCGGCATGTTTGAGCTGGGCGGACACGTAACCGATTCGATTGTCCATATGCTTGGAAAACCGTATGCGACAAACGATTACACGCGTAGAACGGGTTCCGATGGAGTGGCTGACAATCAGTTAGCAGTGCTTGAGTTCGAAAAAGCTACCGCGACTGTGCGAATAAATCATCGGGATCCATTTGGCTTCCCGAGGCGCCGATTTCAGGTTTCAGGGGACGAGGGAACGATCGAAATTCAGCAGATAGAATCGGGTGATTTTACGCTCTATCTCGATGAAGCCCGTGGAAAGTATAAATCCGGAGCTAGTAAGATCCAAATGCCCCCGGCGGGCGGGCGATACGACGAGGAGTTCGTGGACCTGGCCAAGGCGGTACGCGGAGAAAAGGATCTGGATTGGACGTTCTTGCACGACTTGGACGTGCACGAGACGCTTCTTTTAGCTTCGGGGATGCCGATAGATGCCTGAGTTCGCAGGCGGCGATAATGCTACTGAGCTTCCCAATCATATCCGTAAAGGAAGGCTCGCTGGAGCGTGAATCGAGTTTTAACGGCGTTAGTCGGGGCGATTTCGCCACCTTTCCACTGGACGGTCGTCCGGCGGTGATCTCCTATTATCGGATGGCAATCTTCAGTGGAGAATCCGGGAATCGGACGATTCGAATCGTCGAGCAGCTCTACTCTCAATTCTCCTCCGTTCTTGACGCGGACGTTTACTGAAAGTCGTTTTCCTGCCAGTTCCTGTTCATGGGTTACGGCTTTGCCCAGAGTCTGGCCGCCCGCTGAAGAAACCAAGGCCCACAAGCGATCGAACTCCCAAGTTGCCCGACACAACGCGGTATTGAATGGTAGGGTTGGCGTCTCGATACCGATTACCGATTCGCCGCCGACTTCGATTCGCGGTTCGAAGCGCGTATCGAAGATCTCGCCGTGCAGACCTTCTGACCCGGCGTAGTAAACGTGCATTTTTCCGTTCTCGGCAATCGGATGGTGCATTTGCCAGATCATGCCACTGCCGTAGTCGCCCAGTGGTGGATTGGGCAAGGCCGGGCGACGATCCGGACGCCACCAATGAATGCCGTTTCGCGAAGCGGCCAGCTGGAGCGACATGGTTTGAATCGCCGGGTTGTAGTAATTAACGAGCGCGACGAACCCGCCTTCCACCGCAATGGGACAGACTTCCAAAAATTGAGTGAAGTCCGGATCGCGCCAGTCGGGACTGAGGATGGTTTGTTGGTTGCCCCATTCGTGTCCGTCTGGGCTGGTGCGTCGTGCGACTTTGCGAATAGTTAAGGTGTCGTTGTCGTAGGGGACGACGCGGCCCCCATCTTTCAGGTCGCCGTTGATCTTGAAAATGGAAACGTAAGATCCGTCGGGCTGGCGGTAAACGTAGCAGACATCGCCACGCGGAGTCGGCAAGTGCGGGCCGTCCACCAATTTCCAATCCTTCCCGTCTGTCGACCGGTAGCGGTAGCTTCCTAAGGAATGCGCAGTGGGGGCTGATAGATCGCCTACGCGGTTGGCTACTCGACCTTTCTTGGGCGACCGCATTACGAACATTTCGTAGGGCCACTTTTCATTGTCTGGATCGACGAATACAGAGGCGTACACCGAAGTACCGCCTGAATCGAGATCCAACAGGATGTTGGTCCGTTCGTATCCGGGCCATTGGACGAATGGAAGCATGGGGCGATACCAATCCACGCCGTCTTTGCTTTCC
>JAJFLS010000292.1 GCA_021772595.1 Opitutales bacterium | reverse complement strand
GGCCCGCCTGGCAGTCGAGCCCTACCTTTAAGAAAAAAGGTCCACAGCGATTAGCTGCGGACCTTTGTAATTGTTTTTTCGATTCAGCTTTCCTGGCGACCGCCTAGAAGCCGGCTGAGAAGCTGAAGCCAGCCGAGAGGTTGGCGTCGCGGCCGTTGGGGCCTAGGTGCTCGTCGTTTCCGGATCCGCGGACGCCGATGGCGAGCTTCGCGGTTTCGGAGAGCGTGTAAACCCAATCAGCAGACGCGCCGTAGTAGAAATACTCGGACGGGCTGTTGCTGATGTTCGAATCGTCTAGCGAAACGTAGCCTGCGGTAGCGCCTACCACGATCGCGTTGTCTTCGTCTACGTTGAACGAATGACCGACGGAGGCTTCATAGGTGAAGGCTTCCAAGTCGTAATCGTAGAACACGTAAACCGCCGGCGACGCGATCGTGTCGAAGTTTAGTCCGACGAACGATTCGAGCGTGTCGTTGTCGCCTGTCGTGTCCGGGTAGTGGTAGACAGTTGCTCCTAAGTCGACAGAGATCAAGTCGGTCGCCGCGAACTGGTAGCCCGCGTAGTAGTCGATCTCGTCTGCACTGCCGTCTTCGATTGGCTGATTGGTCCAGAGACCCAGATAAAAGTCTTCGTAGCCGAAGTCGATGCTGGGCTGGAAGCTCTCGGTCGCGAGCTGAACGCCACGGAAGACGTACTCGGATTCGAAAGCGAAGTTAGTTTCAACAGATAGGTCTTGCGCCTGGGCTTGAGACAAGCCGGTGGCGAGACCCGTAGCTATGATAGCTAGGATTTTCTTATTCATTGTAGTTTGTAGTTTGTTTAGTTTGAGTTCCGGTTTGATAGAACGGAATCTTAGTTTCCCAAATAGACGAAGAGTTCCATCTATTTTTGAAACAGGAGCGGAACTTGGCGATTTTCGGGACGGATGAAAGACAAAAATCCACTCGGCCGAAGATTTATCCAGAGGGTAGCCAGAGTACCCAAGCATTTAATACAATTTTACGATCCGTATTCTGAATACGACGGATCATTGATGGGATGAATTGGATCGATCGGGTAGAATCGCGGGATAAACTCGCTCCTACGAATTGGAAGCGGTTTTCGTCCGGGACGGCGCCCGGACGCTACCATGGGTTGGAAGAGCGCGAGGGCGACTATTAGGGGGATTGAAAGCGTCTCTTCGTCATCATCTTAGTCCTTGTCGTCGTCTTGATTTGAAGTGATGGACAATGACGACGACGAAGACAAGGACGACGAGGCCTAATCAAGTGATAGAAATAATCGCACGCGCGTCATTTTCCCCAATCGCGTATTCCTGGGAGGGTACGATAGACGAGTTTGTGGTAGAGGGGCCTGGGCAAAAACCGGCGAAGGTAGTAGAAGAGCCTGGCATCGACTGTTCCGGACTTGCGGAGGGGCGGCCTTTTCATTCGAGCGACCTTGTAGATCGAATCTGCGACGCTCTCGGAGGTGCCGGGCGACGATGTCATCAGTTTTTCAACAAAATGGGTCATGTGCTCGTAATGGCAGTCGTAGGGCGATCCGTTTTTTTGGGCGTTTCGCTTGTCCGAGTAGAACACTTTGCGGAAAGCGAGAGAATTGATGAACCCGGGTCTGACGAGAGTCGTGTGGATGTTCCACGGCTTGAGTTCGTACCAGAGCGCTTCGCTGGCCCCTTCGAGCGCGAACTTGGACGCGGAGTACGAGGCCATGGTAGGCATGGCCATCATCCCGCCTACCGAGGAGACGTTGATGATCCTCCCTGAACGCCGTTCGCGCATGGCGGGCAGGCATTCGCGGATGAGGTGCATCGGGCCCAGGTAGTTGACCTCCATTTGACGGTGCTCGTTTTGGACCGTCATGTCCTCGACGACAGATCGATAGGAAATGCCGGCGTTGTTTATGAGGATATCGATGTCGCCCCATTTTTCGGCGGTCTCTCTGACGATCCGAGAAGCTTTCTCGTAGTCGGCAACATCGAGCTGCCGAATCCAGATCCGATCGCTCTTCGCTACGGGGTCTCCTTCGAAGGCGGAGAGGGAGTTTGGCAGGGTCGTTGCGACTACTTGATAGGGCGCGCGATCAAAGTGCGAGAGAAGCTCTCGTCCAATGCCGGAACTGCAGCCGGTGATAAGTACGATCGTTTTCTTTTCCATGGTGCGAACAAGAGGAAACACGCAATTGCGTAATCACTTTATTCGATAAGTCGGTCTGCGCAAGGCACTTATTTGCAGCTCGATTTTCATCACACTTTCGAGGCCTTTTGGGGTGCGCGTAAATTGGAAGTAAGATCGCATTGGAAGGGCTAGAATCGCGGCCGAACGACTTCAATCGAGACGTTTGGATCCGATATTATAAGGAACCCCCAAAAAAATTAGACCCTTATGAAAATCGTTCGTCTCCTGGTGCCGCTGATCGCCCTCTCCGTTTCTTCTTTTGCCTCCGCCCAAAGTCTCTTGCAATGCCTCAAAGACGGCGATTATCTCCCGGTAGCTAGCGTGTCCTCTGGAGCTCCGATGTGCTTTACCGGCGACAGCCTTTTAAAGGGGAAGCGAGCCGATCTGGTTATGTCTCCTGCCGAGTCGTTTGGCGAAGGATTCGTCGATGTGGAAATACGTAAGCACTCGCGCGAAGGCGTAGTTGAAAATGACGGAGTTGTCCAATTCGTTTCAATCAAAGGCTGGTATCTTTTCCTCTGCAATATTACTCCAGATCGCGATCTGAACGATTGCTATTATGCAGTCTGTTTTGATACCTATGGGCTGAAGTCCTACTATACGCGTTCGCTGGGCCATCTAAAAGCGAATCAGACCACGACTCTTAGAGTGTATATGAAATTGGGATACGAAATGCCGGACCAGCTGCATATGTTTTCCGGCATGGAAGAGCTTCGAACGTCTCTCGTTCCCACGGGATACCAGTACGATTCGGGCGACTTGGTCTACGCGTCGAATTAGCGGCGTGAAAAAAGCTCAGAGCGGCCTTGGCGCGATTAAAGGAGTCACTTCATAATAGTCTTTGTCCTTGTCATAGTCTTGATCTGAAGAGTTGGACAAAGACGAAGATGATGACGAAGACAAGGACGATGATACTTAATTAGTTGAAGGAAAAAAACCTCCCGTCGAGCGGCCTTCGTCCGGGCAATTTTTTGTGGCTTCTGCGTGAATCTTGTGTAGATTTGCGGAATAAACGGAAAGTAGCGCGATTATGAAGAAGGTAATTTTGATTTTCGGAGTTTTGGGAGTGGTTGGAGTGGTCATGCTTTTCGTTTTTTCGAAAATGATCGGCTCCGGGATTAAGTCTGTCGTAGAGACCTACGGGCCTAGCGTGACGCAGACGCCGATCACATTAGAGGAGGTGCAATTGTCGGCCTTTTCGGGAAGCGGCATGATCTCCGGCCTGGTGGTCGGGAATCCCGAGGGATTCAAAACGCCGCACTCGATAAAGCTGGACGGGTTCAGTCTGAAATTGGAGCCGATGTCAGTATTATCGGACAAGATCGTAATCAACGAGATCATCATCGAAGGTCCGGAGTTCATCATGGAGACGGGCCTCGGACTCCAGAAAAGCAACATCGGCACCATCCTCGCGAATATCGAGGAGTTTACCGGCGAGAGCGAAGCGGCTGAGGAAGAAGAGACGTCTTCCAAAAACGTGCAGATCGATTTGCTCCGGATCACCGGGGCCCAGGTGAAAATATCGAACAAGCTTTTAGGCGGCCAAGCGCTGACGGTGCCGCTGCCCGATATAGAATTGACTGATATTGGCGCCGATGACGAAGGCTCGACTTTTGGCGAGTCGATGAAGGTCGTTTTCCAGGCGATCAATCAAGGGATTGTTTCATCGGTCAGCCAGTCCGGCAGCGCGGTGGGCGAGCAGTTGCAAAACGTCGGCGAATCCGCGAAGAAGAAACTGGGCGGCCTGCTACAAGGCCTAAAAAAAGCGGCTGACGGGGAAGAGGAGTAGGGGAAAGTCGGAACGACGCAGTCGTCCCGAAATTGATCCCATACGGACGCGGAGAGAGATCCCATTTTCAGTTTCCCGAATTGTAGGAGCCTGCTTGCAGGCGATTCGCTCCGCCATCTTCGACAAGAATATCGCCTGCAAGCTGGCTCCTACAATTCGGGAAACGCCTCCAAATCCGCATCTTCAAACAATCGGCTTATAGTAATCCCTCCAGCCTTTGCGGGGCTCTGGACCGTCAAGAACTGCCTGGGCCCGGGCGTTCCCACGAACGCGCTTCTTTTTACGATCGAAGTCGAAACTCTCATTCAAATACTGGCAAGCTATCCCGAGGTGCAGCAGTTGGGTCAGTTCGCCTGAAATGCTGAACGGTGAAGTGGTTTTCCCATTACCGAGGCAAGCCTGAACAAAATTCTCCTGGTGGCTTTGCGTCACTCTCGGCTGCTTCACATGCTCTGCATATTCCCTCATAGCCATCCTTGGCAGCAGGCTCGATGGACTCCCATGACTGGCGCGGTAAATGATGAACTTGCCGTCCTTGCGATGCAGCAAAGTGGAGCCGGTATCACTCAGGTTTGGATGAGCGCTCGATCCATCTTCCTTCTTGTCCCAGTATTGCTCGTGCGCAACTGGTTTTACACCATAGCCATCGGTCCAGATGAGGTCGACTGCCGGAAGGTTTTTCCCACGCTTTGGGAACTTCATGGATAGTTTGGAGAGTCGAGGAAAGATGATTTGGTTATGGTCCAGCATCTCCAGTTTTTTAACCCGAGTGGGCAAGCCAAGCTTCAGGTAGTCATGGGCAAAATCAAGAATGTGCGCTCCCCAGTCGCCAAAGATTCCACATCCGTATAGAAAGAATGCGCGCCATGTCTGTGGATGATACAAGTGGTTGAAGGGTTTCAACTCAGCCGGTCCACACCAGAGGTCCCAGTTCAAGGTTGAAGGAATGTCCTCGGCAGCCGGATACTTCTCTATCCGCAATTCCTTTTCATAGAACCAGATGCCGGGATGCTTGAACGGCTTGAAGAAAGCTTCGATCTTGTTGATGTTCTTCGCGACCCCGCCCTTTACGAGCTGCTGAAACTGGCTAGCTCCACCAGAGGTATGTCCCTGGTTGCCCATCTGAGTAACGACCTTGTACTTCTTCTCGGCCTGTATTAATAATTCGGATTCACGGAAGGTATGTGTCAGCGGCTTTTCAACGTAAACATGCTTTCCGCGACGCATTGCATCAAGCGCGATAACAAAGTGTGTATGATCCGGTGTGACGACACTAACTGCGTCAATATCATCTCCCATCGTATCCAGCATCACGCGAAAATCGTCGAACCGCCGGACATCAGGG
>JAJFLS010000291.1 GCA_021772595.1 Opitutales bacterium | reverse complement strand
GCGTCAACTTAAGCTGAAAGCGACGGTTCGCCGATTGTAGGAGCCTGCTTGCAGGCGATCATTTCCCTAGGCCATGGCGCAGAAAATCGCCTGCAAGCAGGCTCCTACAGTTGAGAAACTACTTTAAGTTGACGCGTATGCGCAGCTGCGAGACGGCGTGGATTCATGCAAGATCAGCCGTTAAGAACTGGGTCGGTTGCGACTACGCCATCCTTCGAAATCGATTGCCGGCATGCCGCTTGCCCTTTGACCGATTAAATTACAACGGTGTAATTTAAACGGTTGGAGGGCAAGCGGCGGAGGTATCGAGTCCAAAACTCGGTGCGTGGAAAAGGAGCATCAGGCTCTTTCGAATTCTCAATTCTAACTTGCTCGTATCGACCATGCTGTCTAGCTCATGCGGATCAAAGCAGCCATGTATCACAACTTGAGCTCAAGCAAAACCTTGGAGACGATCGAGAAGCTCGGCCATCGGATCGACGAGCGTTTCCCGAACTCCAATTTGAAGAATGTCTGCGATAGTTTGCTGGAGATCGCCCGCGATTCGAAGGCGAGATCCGAGTGGATAGGGCGCCCGCAATACGCCTTGCGTGTCGGAGTTGGGCTTCTGATCGCAATCGGGCTGGTCGCTTTGGCGTACAGCTTGTCTCTCATCGAATTGGAGTCGAGTCGCGTTGGCATCAGCGATCTGATTCTGATTTTCGAGGCGGGAATTCGCGATGTGATTTTCGTGGGGGTGTCGGTGTTTTTTCTGATGACGATCGAAATGAGGATCAAACGGAAGCGCGCGCTGAAGGCCTTGCACGAGCTGCGATCGATCGCGCACGTCATCGATATGCATCAGCTTACGAAGGATCCGAACGTCATCATGAACGATGTTTCAATCATCACCCCGTCGTCGCCCAAGCGCGATATGACACCGTTCGAGCTGATCCGCTACCTCGATTATTGCAGCGAGCTCCTGTCGCTCACCGGCAAGATCGCGGCGCTGTACGTTCAAAGTTTTCGGGATTCTGTGACGATCTCAGCGGTGACCGATATAGAGAATCTGACCAACGATCTCAACCGCCAGATCTGGCAGAAGCTGATTATTCTTCAGGCTTCCTACAAATACGATTCCCGGGATTCGAAGCGCTCGGGCGTGATTGTTTGAAGGAACCGCGAATGAATGCGAATTTACGCGAATGATTAGGCTCTAATATTAGCGTTAATTGGGGTCCATTCGCGGTTCTTATTACTTCGAGCCATGGTCGGATTCTGATCGGCCGCCGAAGTATTTCTCGCGGATCCAGTCGGGCTGCCAGACGTCGAGCGAGCGTTCGATCTGGGTGAAGTCTATCTCTTTGGGATCGGGGTTGGAAACGGAGAGCGGCGAGGGATCGCCTACGCGTTTTTGCCAGTCTTTCATCAAGGCGGCGAGGTGCTTGACGGTTCCAGCATAGGAGGGATGATCGGCGAGATTATTCATCTCGTTGGGGTCTTCGACTAAGTCGAAAAGCAGCGTGTGATTGATTTTCGGATATACGTGTAGCTTGTATCGATCATTTCGAACGGCCCTCATGATGTCTTGGAACGGAAGGAAAATCGAATCGCGAACCGTGGCGCTGGGATTCTCGAAAACGGTTGTAAGGTCGTGTCCGTCGATTTCATTCGGAATGGGCAGGCCGCAGAGGCTTAGGATGGTTTTATGCAGATCCAGGATGTAGGTCATCGCTTCGGTCGTTTCGCCGCGTGGAATGCCGGGGCCCGATACGATAAGCGGGCTACCCATGCTGTGCTCGTAGACGTTTTGCTTGCCGAGCAAGCCGTGGGAGCCCATTGCGAGTCCGTGGTCTGCGGTGTAGATGACGATGGTATTGTCACTTTGTTCAGAGTTTTCGATCGCGTCGAGAATGCGGTCGACTTGACCGTCCAAGTGAGTGATGAGGCCGTAGTATTCGCAAAGCTGATCGCTGACGACCGAGTGTTCGCGTGGGTGGGCGGCGAGGCTTTCGTCCCGCTTCTTGCCTGAAACGTGACCATTGTCGAAGGGATGGTTGGGCAGGAAATTATCTGGCAGGGGCGGGCGGTTCTTGTAGTAGAGCTGGCGATACGAGGGGGGCGGGTTTCTTGGGTCGTGCGGCGCAGTGAATGCAACGTATAGCATGAAGGGCTCGTCGCTGTTTTGCTCGTTGATGAAGTCGATGGCCGCGTCGGCGAAATGGGTGCTGGAAAAACGCGTTCCAATTTTCTTTTCGGTGAGCTTGCCGTTGGGCTTGAGGTCCTGGAGCGGGACTTTCGTGTGATCCGACATGCCGCCCATGTATAGGTTTCTTCCTGACTGGAAGGAGCGGGCGAGCGTATTCAGTCCGTTGTGCCACTTGCCGACGGCGAAAGTTTGGTAGCCGGATTGGCCGAGCCGTTCGGGGAGCGTTGGCAGACCTTCCCAGTTCTTCGTATCCTTGATACCATGCCAATGGTGGCCGGTCATCAGCATGCTGCGGCTAGCGACGCAGACGGCGCCGCTGTAGCTGCCAGCGCAGTAGTTTTGGCTGAAGCTGAGGCCGTTGGCGGCAAGACGGTCGAGGCTCGGGGTACGTATGTTGTCGTTTCCGTGAGCGGCGATCGTGTCCGGGCGCTGATCGTCGGCGAAGAGGAATACGATGTTTGGGCGAGCCCAAGCATTGGCTATGGTTCCGATAAGTAAGCAGGCAGCGAATACGATTTTCATATTGGAAATTATTATTTCTTGGGAACGAACTTGGCGGCGTCGATGATCGACCAGATGTGGACGATCCATCCCATCAAGATAAACCAGAGCGCGGTCGCGAGAACGAAATGAATAATGGCCGCGAGCATTCGAGCTTGCAAAAGCTGACCGAGCCCGGGGATGAAGAAGCTGCATAGCGCGGCAAGCACGTTGCCGCCTGAACCTTGTCCTGACATTTAGATTTCCTTTGTGTTGGGATTGGAGATGCGAATGTAATTAGGTACGCGGTCTCTCCTAGTCAAGAAAGGGTATGCGACACAAATAAGGTCAAAGGTAGGGACCGACTGCCAGGCGGTCCGAGGTTCGTCGGAAATTACTCTACCGACGCGGCACGCCGGGACGTCGTTGCCCTACCAGCTAGCATCCTCTACGGATTTTCGACTTGTTCAACGGTCAGTCGCATGAACCTGGGATAATCGGGGTCAAGATTCCAGTCGACTTCGATCTCAACGGATTCGCTGGATCCGCCGCTGGGCGAAACACGAGTGTCGGTCGTCGTCATAGGTACCCAATCCGTAAGATTGGAAGAGCCTTCGACTCCGAAGATAACATCGTCCCGATTTCGATCGCGGGCAAATACGAGAGCTGGGCCGTCCATTTGACCATCGCTCACTTTGAGTTCGGGTTGCTTGTCCTTTACGACCGGATTCAGTCCGAACGCGTATTCGATGAGATTGCTTATGCCGTCGCCGTCGGGGTCCACGCTCTCGCCGGTCGTGTCGGGATCGTCAAGCTGGGCGGCGGAAAAGAATCGACCTAGCCACGTTCTGAAATCTTGCTCGATCTCGGAAAGGGGAACGACGAAGAACTCGATCGTTGTGGACATTAGGTCGAAGTTGCCTGCGGAGGCGTCGACGCGATAGAGCCCGGCGTCATCTGCGGAGGCGATTTCGATTTCGAGCGTGTCGCTGTCCTCGCCTGCCAGAGCCTGGCCGTCTTTGAACCATTGGTAAACGGTGCTGTCGCCCAGCGTCGATATGGCTCTAAGCGCGACGATTTGCCCTTCGGCGATTACGTTCGATTCGGGAAGAACGCTGTTGAATGGCGGAATGACCCAGCGAACGGCAGAAGCTGGCGTGAAGGTGGGAGGATTGTCGACCGTTATATCCGGAGGGCCTGATGGAGGCTCTTGTCCGCTTAAAGTTAAACTGGAAATGGATAGCGTCGCTAAGCCGATAGCGATGTAGTTGAAAACTCGTGACTGGTAGTGTTTCATGATGGCGAAAATCGTTTTGCTAGTTGTTTCTGCTTCGGGCGGGCGCGGCTTGCGGATCATGGCGAGAAGACCAGCGTTTCGGGTTGGAAGTCCTGCCAGGAGAACCAGAACGCGCCGACGCCGTTATCGAGCGGCTCTCCGGTTGCGACAACAATGACTTTTACGGACAGCGCGGCGGCGTTGTGCGTCAGTTCGAGCTCGACTCCGTTGACTGTGTCCCGAATGGGCACGCCGTTAGGGAGGCGAGCCAAGGGGTAGGCCACCGAGACATCGCCGACTTCGATGCCCCATACCCATTCTCGCTCGGGTAGGTCGGTCCGGATGGGGCCGGTGCGGATCACAGGCAAACCGCTTTCGTAGGGATTCCGGCTATAATCACGGATCGCGCCAGTGTCGGTCGACAGTACGCTTCCGTTTGGATATTTCTGCTTCCAGTCCCTCCAGGTCATTTGCTCGCTGAGCCTCCATTTCAGGGGCACTTTCATCATGGTGTTGGAGACGCCGCGCAGGGCGAATTGCGACCAGAGGCTACCGGTCTCCCGATCGTACATCAGCAGGTTGCTCTGGAAGAGCAGGCCGGAGGTGCCGAAGGTTCTGACTCTGCCGTTGACGGCGGCTTCGAAGACAATCCCGGTGCCGCAAAGCGGGCAGTAGGTGACGACGAAAAAATCGTCTCCAACGCGGTCGTTCACGATCTCGTGCCAGTTGAGAATGCGGAAGGGATAGGCGCGCGTAACGGAGCCGGACGAGACGCTGAGCAGGATGTCCGAATCCTCCATGAAGTTTGCTTGCGAGATTGAGATGAACTTCGGGTCGTCGATCGCCGGAATGGCGTCCCGAGCCGGAGCCCCGATAAACATCTGCGAAAGCGGAGTGGTCGTGTTTAGCAAGTTGAAGTTGTTGGCAACTGGTCCGAAGCCGGTGTTGTTTTCAACTTCGATCGTGTCGTTCAATCGCGTATCGAAAAGTTCGCGCGGCTCGGTTGTGCCGGGCTCGTAGATCATCCAAGTGTTTCGGTCGATAGAGTAGAGCTTTGGATAAACCGTCTTGTTCGTCCAGATCCAGCCGAGAGTGGCATCGAATAGGAATTGGCCTGTATTCAGATTTCCATCTCCGAGAAACAGCCAGCCATGTTCTTCGTGAAAAATCCACGGCAGGTTCTCAACCTGGTACGAGCCAAACCAGGGGATCCAGCGCCAATCCTCGCCGAGGTCCACGGCGGTCTCGAAGGGATCGGGGGGAGCGATGGAGGCTTCGACCGAATTGATGATTGCGCGAAACGGATCCGGGCCGCCGGGGTAGCTGGGCGCGTTGTGGAGGACCTCCCATTGCTCGTGGCTGGGAGAGTCCTTGACGCCGTTGATGATGGCGAAAAGCGGAATGCCGTCGGTCTGGTTGTAGAAGTCCCAAGCGACGGCGTTGGGATCGTCGATGACTAGGTCCATGCCGACTTGGTTGACGAAAGCGTCTGTGCTCGCGCCGTCCTCGGACTCAATATTGACCGAGATGACTTGGACGGGAATGCCGTTCGGATTGCCTCCGAGGCCGTCATAGTAGCGTTGAATATTCTGCTCGATATCCGGCGAGGAGAAGGCGCACGGGGCACACCAGAAAGCGAAGAAATCGAGAACCACGACATAGCCCTCGAAGTCCTTCAGTGAGACCGGCTCGCCGGTGCGGCGATCGGTAAGTGTGAAGTTTTCGGTGATGCTTCCTTTCGGAAACGGCTGCGCTTCAAGACGAGCGACAGGCGAGAGGCAGGCTAGCAATCCAGCGAATAGGGCAGTTTTTTTAAGTGTATTCATTATCGACACATTCTTTTGTTCAGGAAATCTCTATTTGCTTCAGAACGATCGATTGAGGGAAACTGTGGCCAGTAGCCAATCTCGATCAGTATATAGGTTTCCGAATGGCCGTATTGGTGAATCCACTTCATCGAACCGCGATCGGTAGGACGCCAAGGAGAGCTTGTAAGCGTTTCGCTCTCCTTGCCATCTGAGCGCGGCTCCGAAGTGGGTGGTCTCGAGAGGGGGAGGTCCGCTCGAAACGAGTATTGAAGTTTCTATCTGTCCGTTGTCGCGATACTTGCGACCGGTGAAGCTGAGGAAAAGTCGCTGGTCCCAGTCGTACTCCGCCGTGGCGCCTACCGAATAGGAGTGAAAATCGCTTTCTCCTTCCGCCTCGGTCTCCTCGAAAGTCGCGGCTCCTTCGGTCCGTAGTACCCAGCTTTCGGAGAGGGCTAGATTCAGGTATCCGGAATACTGGTACCTCATTTCGCGATCGGTTGTTCGAGTCGCGGATACTTGGTTGCGCATGCGAGCGTTTTTCGAGATGATGCTTTCTTGTTCGAGTAGGATTGATCCGGTGTCGAGCCGCTCTCGGCCTCTTTCGAGCGCCTGGAAAAGCGGCCGGTCGTACCCAGGGGCCACGTCGTCTTGCTGGGCTGCGAGGGTCACGCCTAGTAGACCGAACGGGGATTGGGTGTCCCATTGAGTGCCGACGGAGAGGTTGACTCCCCAGGGATTGGCGAATTCGTATCCGGACAATCTGGAGAACTGTTGGCGATAATACTCGTCTAGCCAGAGGCTCCGATGATCGGAGTAGCCGTAATAGCCTCCGGCGGAAAACTGGTATTGGAGAACGGTTGAACGTGAGAAACGTGCGGAGGCTTGAAGGGAGCCGTTCGACTCGATGAGACGTGCGGACTTGCCGAGGATGTCCGCATCGGTGAACGGCTCGTAGTCCACGTCGATGCGACCGTAGGTCAAGTTGAGATCCCAGTCCCAGTTTCGCATGGACTGCGTCCTCAGAATGTTGATACTCTGAAGCGAAATGTCGGACGACGCCAGAATCTCAGAATTGATAAAGTACTCAGTGGTATCGGTGATTAGCTGCGGGTACGATGTTCCAAAGAGATCCGAAGATTGCGTGTTGCCTGTGCTCTCCGTTTTTGTTTCGTACGGATTGGAATCCATTGCGATTTGAGCGGCTTCGGAATCTTCTCCGGATTCAGCTAGTGGGTTGTCCGGGCCGATTGAATCGATAAGGGAGCGGAACGATTCGGCTCCCTCGTAGCCGCTTCTTTGATAGAGGACATCCCAGGCGTCGGTTGCGTTTGTGTCGTCGCTTTTCTTGATAATCGCGAAAAAGGGAAGGGCCTTTCCTCCCAGTTGCGCGAGTATCTCGCCGCCCGGGTCGTCGAGGACGAAGCGGGCGCCGGAGTTTCGGATGAAGGCGTCCGTTTTTTCTGGAAAGCTGCGCTCGATGTTGATCGACACGACTTTTACGGGTAGCCCACTGGCGTTTCCTTGGCGGGATTCGTAGTAGCGGTCGACGTTGCTCTCCAGGTCGCGCGACGCTTGGAGACAAGGGACGCACCAGTAGGCGAAAAAATCCAGGACGATGATGGAGTCTGATTGATCGTTCAGGTCGAAGGGTTTCTTTTCCGACCAGGTCGGCAGGGTGAACGATTCGATCTGGGATGCTTCCGAACCGGAGGCGATCGATGCGAATCCGGCGAGCGCGATGCACGCAATTAGAGGGTTTCCAATAAATCCATTTTGTAGGGGCTTCGCTTGCGAAGACCGCGTATGAAGAGTTCTAGCTGCTTTTGCGGTCGTCGCAAGCGACGCCCCTACGGATTCGGCGATCGCGATGCAAGCGATCATCGATTTTGCGGTGACTCTATTCATTTGCAGGAAGTGCATCCGCTGGCTTGGCCTCCGCCTGAACCCGCGGTTCCTGGTTCCATGATCGAGTGGGCTCCGTTGGAGTAGTCGAAGACGTCGGAGTCGGAAAAGACCATGTTTGGTTTAGAAACCAGTCTTTGGTCGGCGATATCGACTGTGGAGCAGCCGGCAAGGGCCGCTAGTAATATGAGAATGATTGTGGTAGGCGCAATCAGCCGACCGTTCGAGAAAAGGGGCAAATACCGTTTCATGATCGTTGGTCTGGATGGTTACCCAAAAATTTGGATAGATAAGTAGACCGTAATACGAAGACGGAATGCGTTTGATTTCGCGCTAGTTGTCGCGGAGATCAATTAAGGTGTTTAACAGGGGGAAGCTCGCATGATCCACACCGGGTTCCCGGTGTAGCTACGTCGTCCCGCTGAGCGCATACGCGTCAATTTAACTCCTCCATTTGCGAAACGAGCAAGACCCATTTCTCTAACGTGTTCTTTCTCTTGCGCTTGTCGTACCTGCAGTGCTTGGAAAGATTTTCCAGGACGTTCTCGTTGGCCTTTGCATCCTGCGAGATGAAGCTCGAGGACATTGCGATCAGATCCATCAGCTTCACCACGCTGACTCTTCGGCTCGGATCGCGAGCCTGGAGCCAGGGAATGACCACCGCGTGGATCAGCGTCGCGCGAAGCAGCGCCGCCTGTACGATCGCTTCGGCCATCCGGGCGCTGCCGCTCGGGGCGAACTCGTCGATGCCCAGGCCGCTTTTCCAACCCTTGAAAATCGTTTCGATCCTCCATCTCATCGCGTAGATCTCCCGAGCCTGGCCGATCGGCAGTAGCTCGCCATCGCAGTTGGTCAGCATTATCTGCCAGCCCAGCAGCTCGAGAGCGCCCTTGCCGGGATTGGTCCTGCGGTCGCGATTGCCCTTGGCCTTGCGCCTTCTGGCGTTGGCCACTTCCTCGCTCAGCTTGATCGCGGCCAGCCTGGCGGGCAGTCTCGACTTTTCGCCGACGAACACCTGCATATCCACTTTCCCCCTACATCTGAGAGCCGCGTTCAAGTCGATCTCCTCGCCGGTGCCCGGATCGTAGAGGTTGACCCCTCCCTTGAGCCGGCTCAGGAACCAGGCTCCCTTGGCGGCGATACGCTTGAGCGAATCGAGCGTGAAGTAGCCCAGGTCGCGAAGGATCAGATCGCCCGCCGCCGCCACCTCGAGGATGTCCAAGGCGGCGGCCTGGTCGTTGCGGGTGAACGCGCTCAAGGTGAACGCCTCGAAGCGGTTGCCGAGCATGCCGTAGACGGCCTGGACCTTCATGATCGCGGTGGAGCCGCATTGGTTGCTCGATCCGGGGTAGGCCTTCTTAAGGGCCTCGGGTAGCTTCAGACTGGTGCTGTCCTGAATCAGGACCCGATCGAAGCCGCCCAGCCGGCCGCCGCGGCGGCAATGCGCCTTGGTCGCGATCGCGGCCTCTAGAGCCTTCTCCAGAAGCTTGCTTCCGCCCTTGAGAAGCCTCTTGTGCATGGCTTGCCTGCTCACCGTCAGCTCGTCGACCAGACCGATGAAGTGAGCCGCGATCCGAAGGGAGGGAGCCTTGTGGGCCGAAGCCAGGCACAGGGACATGCACCAATTCAAGGCGCAGACTTTCCGGCTCTTGGAACTCCAGCCCGCCTCCTTCGCCAGCTTGTCCATATCCAGCGATTGGAGGCAGTTCCTGAGGATGGTTTTCTCCGATGAAGCTTCGTACATCCAGCCGATTAGATCAATTTCTGGATACAATGCGCCCTCAAAGAGCATTGCCAAAGTTTTTAACAATTGAATATCAAATAGATAGGACTTAAGTTGACGCGTATGCGCGCCTGCGGGA
>JAJFLS010000030.1 GCA_021772595.1 Opitutales bacterium | reverse complement strand
TCGTGACTTTCGCGGTATTCCCCAGAAGTTTGACGGCAACGGCAACTTCTCGCTGGGCGTGACCGATATCACCATTTTCCCGGAAATTTCGGTCGACTCCATCAAGCGCCAGTCCGGCCTTGAATTCTCGATTGTGACCTCCGCGAGTACGGACGAAGAAGGCTACGAACTTCTCGACCTGTTGGGAATGCCCTTCCGCAAGCGCGATCCGCAAGAAGACGAGCCAACCAACAAGGCTCCCGAACCTGAACCCGCAGAAAAAGCAGCAGACGAATCCGCAGCGTAATCTACCATGGCAAAAAAATCATCAATCGCACGTAACCAAAAGCGTCGTCGTCTTGTAGAGCTTCACGCGGCCAAGCGCGCCGAGCTTAAGGCGGTTCTAGCGAATCCCGACACGCCGGACGAAGACTTCTACCAAGCGCAGCGCAAGCTCTGCAAGCTGCCGCGCAACTCCTCGAAGATTCGCATTCGCAATCGATGCAACGTCACCGGACGCCCGAGAGCGTTCATCCGGCGCTACGGTCTTTCTCGACTCACTTTCCGCGAGCTCGCGCTCGAAGGAAAAATTCCTGGCGTTACCAAATCTTCTTGGTAGGGCTACCCATTCTCTAAATCGATATAATAACAAACAATGCGCGAAAGCGCCTGTCGGGAGTGCGGATATCGCCCGACTCAATCACATATAAAAAATGTATACTGATCCAATCAGCGACTTCCTGACTCGCGTCCGAAATGCTTCGGCCGCCGGCAAGGATGAATGCGTATCGCCTCATTCCAAGATGAAGGTCGAAATCGCGCGCATCCTAAAGAAAGAAGGATTCATCACCGACTACTCCGATGGCCAGGACAAGAACGGCCACAAGACGCTCGTCGTCCAACTGAAGTACGTTGGCGGAGAGCCATCGATCAACGGCCTGGAACGCGTCAGCCGTCCCGGACTTCGTCTCTACACTAAGAGCGTGGATATTCCCCGCGTTCTCAACGGACTCGGCATAGGCATCCTCAGCACTCCCAAGGGATTGATGAAGGATCGCGACGCCCGCCGCCAGAAGCTTGGTGGCGAAATGGTCTGCAACGTTTGGTAGGAAAGGGACAATACGATGAGCAGAATTGGTAAACTTCCTATTGCGATTCCCGAAGGGGTGACTGTGACCATCGACGGATCTTCCGTTAAGGTCAAAGGCCCTAAAGGCGAATTGTCCAAAGACTTCCACCGCGACGTGGCGATCGTCCAAGAGGACAACAAACTCAAGCTTTCGCCCACCACCAAGACCCGCTTCGCCAATGCGATGTACGGCACCGCCCGTTCCATCGTCAACGGAATGGTCGAAGGTGTGGTCAACGGATTCTCGAAAGACATCGAGATCAGCGGCGTCGGCTACAACGCCGCGCTCCAAGGCAAAGTCCTCCGGCTGAAGCTCGGCTTCTCGCACGACATCAACTACAAAGTCCCGGAAGGCGTCACGATCACCGTGACCGACAACGGCACGAAGTTGAAGATAGCCGGCATCGACAAGCAAATCGTCGGACAGGCGACCGCCTCGATTAGCCACAACCACCCGGTATAACCATACAAGGGCAAAAGCGTTCACATCGTCGGCCAGCACGAAATCCGCAAGGAGGGCAAGACCGTCGCGTAACGCGGTCGGCTAGCCTAGTAGACTAACCTCTAATAGAATTTCGAAATGAAAATCCAAAAGAAGATCGAGCTTAAGCAAAAGCGCCGCTGGCGTATCCGCAAGAAAGTTGCGGGCACCGAAGAGCGCCCACGTTTGAGCGTCCACTTCAGCAACAAGCACATCTACGCCCAGGCCATCAACGACGTTGACGGCAAGACACTCGTCTTCGTCTCCACGTTGGCGAAGGATATGCGCGACAAGAAATTGAAAGCCAATGTCGACGGCGCGTCCGTGATCGGAAAAGCGTTTGGCGAAAAGGCTAAGAAGTCAGGAATCGGCGCCGTGGTGTTTGACCGCAACGGCCGCAAATACCATGGCTGCGTTAAAACATTTGCAGATGCCGCTCGCGAGGCCGGCCTAGAATTCTAATTGCCCTATGAGCGAAGAAACCAAAGAAACCAAACCCGCGGCAGCTCCCGAAAGCGCCGCTCCAACTAGCCCACCGGCTGGTGATAGCGCTCCTGCAGGCAATAGTGGCTCAACTGGTCCCGGCGGAAATCGCGGCCCAGGCGGTCCTGGCGGTAATCGTGGCCCAGGTGGTCCTGGCGGCAATCGCGGCCCAGGCGGTCCTGGCGGCAACCGTGGCCCAGGCGGTCCTGGCGGCAATCGCGGCCCTGGCGGCAATCGCGGCCCTGGCGGAAATCGTGGTCCTGGCGGCCCTCGCGGTCGTGGACGTCGCGACGAACCGGAAAAGCCAGATGATGGCATCTCCGAGAAGGTCGTGTTCATCAACCGTTGCGCCAAGGTCGTCAAAGGTGGACGCCGTTTTAGCTTTTCCGCTCTCGTCGTCGCTGGCGATGGCAAGGGCCAAGTAGGCGTCGGCTACGGCAAGGCGAAAGAAGTGCCGGAATCTATCCGCAAGGGTAACGAAAAGGCGCGCAAGAACCTCGAGCCGATCAAGCTGAAGGGCGACACCATTCCTCACCAGATCATCGGCGAATCCGCCGGCGGGAAAGTGCTCCTTCGTCCTGCGACGACCGGTACTGGCATCATCGCTGGAGGCGGCGTTCGCGCAGTTCTCGAAGCGGCGGGCGTACAGAACGTGTTGACCAAATCGCTCGGCTCAAACAACGCCAACGCGGTTGTCTACGCAACGCTCGATGGCCTTCGCAAATTGAAAACCTACGAAGACTACAAGGCGCTTCGCAGCTAATTTAGAATCTAAAAAGTAAGGACTCGAATCATGAGACTACACAATCTTTCAAACGTCAAAGGCGCGGTCCATCGTCGCAAGCGGGTCGGCTGCGGTGAAGGCGGCGGCCACGGCAAGACTTCTGGTCGCGGCGGAAAAGGCCAGACTGCCCGCTCGGGCGGCGGCATCCGCATCGGCTTCGAAGGTGGCCAGATGCCTCTCTTCCGTAAGCTTCCAAGACGCGGCTTCAACAACAAGAACTTCAAGACGTTCTACGAAACCGTAAACGTCGGCGAGCTCGCCAAGCTGGACAAGTCCGTCAAGGAGGTGAATCGCGAGACGCTCGCGGCTGCCGGACTCGTACGCATGAACAAGAACCCGCTCAAGGTCCTCGGAGAAGGGGAATTGACCGCCAAGTTGAAGATCACCGCTGATAAGTTCAGCGGCTCCGCCAAGGAGAAGATCGAAAAGGCCGGCGGCGAGGCGATCGTTCCTGAAGTCGCTGTCGAAGTTGCTCGCGAAGCCAGCGAATAACGAATCTACCGAGACCGATAAGGCATGCTATCCGCGTTTACCAACTGCTTGAAAATCCCCGACCTGCGACACCGCATCTTTCTGACGTTGTCGCTGCTCTTCATTGCGCGCATCGGGGCGAACATCCCGCTTCCTGGTCTGGATACGATGCCGCTACAGGCGTTCTTCGCGGACCAGACGGAGCAGGGCGGAGGCAGTTTACTCGGACTCTATAATATGTTCACAGGCGGCGCCCTCCTTAAAGGGGCGGTATTCGCTTTGGGCATCATGCCTTACATTTCGGCATCGATCATCTTCCAGCTTATGGGCGCGGTCTTTCCGGCTCTCGCTAAGCTGCAACAAGAAGGGGAGACGGGTCGCCAAAAGCTAAACCAGTACACTCGCTACGCCACAGTGGCGATTGGTTTGGTGCAAGCTGTGTTGCTGATCCTCGCGCTTGAGAATCCGGGACGTCTGTTTCCGGGTTATTCGCTGCAAGAGTACGGCGATATCGTGATCGTCGGCAAAACCTGGTTTCTCATAACATCGGTCATCTTCCTCACTGCGGGCACTGTGCTGATGATGTGGCTGGGCGAGCAGATAACGAAGTCCGGAATCGGGAACGGTATTTCGCTTCTCATTACGGTTGGCATCTTGGCCGACTTGCCCGGCGCCATTCAAACGACCTACGGTCTTTTCTTTGGCCCGGTTGGAGCGACTGAAAAATATACGTTCATCCATGCGGTTGGAATGATTGCGTTGGGTGTCGGCGTAACAGCGGGTCTCGTGGCGATCATTCAAGCGGTCCGCAAGATTCCGGTTCAATACGCCAAGCGCGTCGTTGGCCGTAAAGTTTATGGCGGGCAAAGCTCGTTCATGCCGCTACGGGTCAACTACTCGGGTGTCATGCCGGTCATTTTCGCGTCTGCTATCTTGACGTTCCCGCAGCAGATTATCTCTCAACTGGGAGCCTCTCTCGACCAGCAGTGGATGATCGAGATCGCCAACTACCTGGTTCGCGGCTCAGTTTCCTACTACGTGGTCTTCGGGTTGACGATTCTCTTCTTCTCCTACTTCTGGGTATCCGTGATGTTTCGACCGATTCAGATCGCGGACGACTTGAAGAAGTACGGCGGCTATGTCCCAGGCGTTCGCCCTGGCGCGCCGACTGCGAAGTTCCTGGACTTCATCATGACGCGCTTGACTTTGGCCGGCGCGGTCTTCCTGACTGCGATCGCGATTTTCCCAGACATTCTACTTTTCCAAGCCAACATTCCCATGCGAGTCGCGATCTTCTTTGGCGGCACCGGAATGCTCATCACCGTCGGTGTGATGCTCGATACGATGCGCCAGATCGAGACGCATCTGCTCCAGCGCCACTACGACGGATTCCTCAAGAAGGGCAGAATCAAAAGCCGCGGGAGCATGAAAGGGCTGGACACTGGTTTATCCGGAGCGGCGGACATGAGTAATGTCGGCAAATTGTATTTTTGGCTCCTCGTCATTTTCGCCATCGGGATCGTGGCCTATGTGTTGGAATTATACGCAAATTAATACTTTACTTTATGTTTAAGAGACGTCATCACCTCACACTTTTTCCTTCCGCGTGTCGCCTCGCTGAAGGATGGCTTTTTCTCGCTATAAACAAGGCCCTGCCGCACACCTGATCCCAAGATCGATCCTGATAGCTAATCACTTTAACTTCAACAACTTGCTAAACTAAAATGCCACGTATTCTAGGGGTAGACATTCCAAACAACAAGAAGCTCGCTTACGCCCTCCGCTATATCTACGGAGTCGGCCCTAAGCGTTCCGGCATCATCCTGGACCAAACAGGCATCGATCCCGACATGCGGGCGAAGGACCTGGACGAGGAGCAGATCAACGTTATCATGGCGAAGATCAACGAGCTCAACTACCTCGTAGAGGGCGATCTCCGCCGCGATCTCGCTGGGAATATGAAGCGCCTGCAGGCGATCAACTGCTATCGCGGCCTGCGTCACCGTCGCGGCCTTCCGGTTCGCGGACAGCGCACCAAAACCAATGCCCGCACTCGCAAGGGCAAGGCTGCCAGCGTCGGCGGTCTCCGCAAATAATTTTAAGGCTCACTATAATGGCTGAAGAAAACGCTGAACCCGAAGAAGAAAAGGAAGCCGTCGCGGCTCCCGAGAAAAAGGCGCCTGCAAAAAAAGCGGCTGCGAAAAAGGCTCCCGCGAAGGAAGCTCCTGTGAAGGAAGCTCCCGTTGCCGAGGCAGAAGAAGCCCCGAACGCGGAGGACGCTCCAGCAGCGGAGCCCGAAGAGGAATTGGCTCCCGGCGGCGTTAAGAAGCAGCCGACCGCTCAAGAGCTGCTGAAAGAAGAAATCGGCGAGCTCAAGATCCGCAAGGCCAAGGGCAGCAAGAACGTCACTTCTGGCATCGCCAAGGTCAGCGCCACTTTCAATAACACGATCGTGACCATCACGGACTTGAAGGGGAACACGATTTCCTGGGCGAGCGCCGGCAAGATGAATTTCCGCGGCTCCCGCAAGTCCACCGCTTACGCGGCCCAGATCGTCACGCAGAACGCGGCGAAAATGGCAATGTCGCATGGCTTGAAGGAAGTGGCAATCCACGTCAAGGGCCCGGGAATGGGTCGCGACTCGGCAATCCGCGCCTTCCAGTCCCTCGGCTTGGAGATCTCCTCGATCGTCGATACCACGCCGATTCCTCACAACGGCTGCCGTCCACCCAAGCGTCGCCGCGTATAAGCGGTTCGCGCGAATTTCAATCTAACCTATAATTTTTCAAATACCATGGCTCGCTATACCGGCCCAACAGTAAAGATCAGCAGACGTTTCGGTCAGCCGATTTTCGGCAACCACAAATCATTCGAAAAGCGCGGCTACCCACCAGGGCAGCACGGTCCGCGTCTCCGTCGCAAGCATTCGGAATATTCGATCGGCCTGAGCGAAAAGCAGAAGCTCCGCTTCATGTATGGCCTGATGGAGAAGCAATTCCGCCGGACCTTCGAGCGGGCGAAGAACCAGCGTGGCGTCACCGGCACGATCTTCCTCCAGTTGCTCGAGACTCGTTTGGACAGCGTCGTGTATCTGCTCGGTTTCACCAAGAGCCGCCAGGCCGCCCGCCAGTTCGTCAACCACGGCCACATTCGCGTGAATGGGCAGAAGGTGGACATCCCAAGTTTCCAGGTTAAGCCCGGAGACGAGATCGAAGTCAAAAACGGTACCTCGTCCCGCCAGCTCGCCACTCGCAACATGGAAGCGACGCGTCTTCGCAACGTTCCCGATTGGATGACCCGTACCGACGACGCTTTCCGCGGCGTAGCCAACCGTCTCCCCACTCGCGAAGAGATGGAGCCCGCCATCAACGAGCAGCTAATCGTTGAATTCTACAGCCGCTTCTAGTCGGTTTTCGTAAAACTCATTTTTTCTCAACTAATTCGCCAGCCGTACTAAGCCACTATAGAGCAATGCCAAAACGAATCGGAAAGTTCGAACTCCCTAACCGTCTTGTTAAAGTAGAGGAAGGTTCCACTACTACATATGCCAAGTTTATCGCCGAGCCTTTCGAGGCTGGCTACGGCCACACGATTGGAAATTCCCTGCGGCGCGTATTGCTCAGCTCCATCGAAGGAGCGGCCATCTCGTCGATCAAGATCGATGGAGTCAGCCACGAATTCCAGAGCGTCGACGGCATCGTCGAAGACGTCACGGACATCGTTCTGAATCTCAAGAAGGTGTTGCTCATCTGCCACAAGCGCGAAGGCGTTAAGCTCATGATTAACGTCAACCGTTCGGGAACCGTCACTGCGGCGGACATCGACTCGGACCAGAACGTCGAGGTTGTGAACCCGGACCAGGTTATTTGCACCTTGGACCGCGAAATGCAGTTCACAGCAGAGCTCGAAATCAAAGTCGGCCGCGGCTATTGCCCAGGCGAAGACAACAAGGACGAAGATCAGCCC
>JAJFLS010000290.1 GCA_021772595.1 Opitutales bacterium | reverse complement strand
CTTCGTGCCAACCGAAGAGATCGGACTGTTGAAAACCCATCCGTTGTGGTTGGTCGAGGTAGTCTCTCATTAGACAGAGCTGCCACTTGCCGGAGATCGCTGTTTGGTAGCCGGCGTTCTTGAGGATATTGGAAAACACGTGGGGCTCCTCCGCTTTCGGGAAATCTCCCCAAGTGACTTTGCCATGCCGGGTCGGGTACTTTCCGGTCATGAGAGCTATCCGCGTCGGATGGCACACCGGCATGGTGTACATGTGATTGAAGCGCATGCCGGTTTGGGCGAGTTCGTCGAGATGCGGTGTATCGTAGGATTCACCGCCGTAGCAGCCGAGCACTTCTTGGCCGACGTCGTCCGCCATGATGAAAAGGATGTTGGGCTGCTCGGCGTGAAGGTTGAGGAGGCAAATTCCGATGAGCGATAGGAAGACGATTGGGCGTTTCATGATAGTAGGGGTCGTGGGATTTCAGATACGGAATTTAACCACAGATTACACAGAGAGCACAGATATGATAATTGCAGAACTTCTATCAAAGCCTTCGGGTTAATCATCCGTGTTCTCTGTGCAATCTGTGGTTAGAAAATGCCTAGCGTAGGCGCCAATTGATCCTTGCTAGCAATTCGCGGGCGAGCTCGGGTTGGGCGTTGGATAGGTTTTTCGTTTCTCCTTCAGCGGTTCGGTGATCGTAGAGTTCAAGGTGTCCGTCGTCGTGGGCGATTAGGCGATGGGTTTCGTTACGAATCGTTCTTGCGTTTTTAAAATACCCGTAGGCGTGGTGTCCCGAAGCATCGGCGGATTTCAGTATCGGGACAATCGATACGCCTGACGAATAATCCGGAGTCGGCAGTCCGGCCAATTCGGCCAAGGTCGGAAAGACGTCGACTGTTTCGACCATCGAGTTCGAGAGTTTGCCAGGATTCGGGATGCCGGGATAGCTGATGATGAGCGGGGAGCGGAGGGACTCTTCGAAGAGGGCATGCTTTCCCCAGATCGCGTGTTCGCCAAGATGCCAGCCGTGGTCGCCCCAAAGAACTACGATCGTGTTCTCGCGCAAGCCGAGCGCGTCGAGACGATCGAGCATGCGGCCGACTTGGGCGTCGGCGTAGGTGACGCAGGCGGCGTAGTGCTGACGTACGTCGAGCGCGAACGCGGCGTCTTCGTTCGGATCTCTGCCCCAACGGTTGTATTTGTAGAACTCGCCCGATTTGTGCCATGTCGTTTTCCCGTCTGGCTTTTCCGGGTGAGAGATTGCCGGAAGTTCGGCGTTACGGTAGCGCTCCAAATATTTCGCCGGCGCTCCAAATGGCAGATGGGGGCGGAGGATGCCGAAAGCCAGAAAGAACGGCTTGTCGGATTCATCGCCCGAAAGCGTTTTCAACTGCTTCAGAGCAGCGTCGGTGTTCGTGCCGTCCGGGTAGATGGAATCGGGGCCGTCCACGGCCTGGATCAAGTCCATATCGCCGGCATCGACGCGAATCTCGCCGTTCGCCAAACCGTGCATCCAGCCTCGCGGATGCTGCCAGGGGCCTGAAAATAAGAGATGCCGATCCCACGAGTTGGGCATTTCAGGAATCGCTTCATCGTCCCAATCCGGGCCTCCGCGGCCGCCGGGGTGATGGGAGACTTTGCCCACGGAGACTGCGCGGTAGCCGTGTTCGCGGAACCAGGCGGGCATGCTCGGGGGGAGGGCTGTCGCGTTCTCGCCCAATGCGCTGGCCCGATCGAAGAGGGCGTTATTGCTGGGCCCACCGTACCGACCGGTGAGGAGCGCGTAGCGAGACGCGCCGCAGGTGGGAGCTTGGACGTAGTGCCTGTCGAATGCTCTTCCTTGAGAAGCTAGCTTGTCGATGTTGGGCGAATGGATGTAGTCGGCGCCGAAGCAATTCAATTCCGGCCGCAAATCGTCTACGCAAATGAGGAGGACGTTGGGTTTCTTTGGAGCCGCGAGAGCAGCGAAGGAGAGCAGTAGAAAGAAAAGGGGGTACAGACACTTCATCTCGATCCAGCATCTAGCAGGATAAACGCTTTTCAAGCTTCTATCGATCGAACTGTGGTCGCGCGGATGGGGGGTAGCGGTCTCGACCTCCGGGCGGCCATTCAAAGAGCGGGAGGTAGCCGCTCGGAGATCGGCCGATAACTAAGCAACTAGTTTCAGAAGAAAATTACTTCGAGAATTCGAAGTGGTTGTTGCCCGCTAAAGCGCCGTATGGAAAATCGGCATTGTAACTCGGTTCATTTTCGAGAGCATTGGGCGAGCTGACGATTGCGACTGATCTCTTCGCAGACGACTTCCTCAATAAAAACACAGACCTGAAATGACCATGATGAACCTCCGAAATATTATCATCGGTATTCTATCATTAATTACGCTGAGCGTTACCTTCGCAAGCGAACCGACTCCCGTCGAACGCTTCTTTGTCGCCGACGGCCTCGAGGCAACCGTATGGGCCGAGGCTCCGATGTTTTTCAATCCGACCAATTTGGATACTGACACGCAAGGACGTATCTGGGTGACGGAGGCGGTCAATTATCGCTCCTTTCGGAATATGGGCGAAGTCAACCGCTGGCACGAGTCTGGCGATCGCGTCATGGTTTTACAGGATACGGATCGCGATGGTCGCGCGGACGCTTCACATGAATTCGTCCAAGATGCGGATCTTGTCGCCCCGATGGGTATTTCCGTAATCGACAATCGAATCATTGTCACCTGCTCGCCCAATATTATTGTCTACACGGATGTTAATCGCGACGCCCGTTTCGATCCTTCGGTCGACAAGAAGGAAATTCTCCTGACCGGTTTCGGCGGTTTCGATCATGACCATTCTCTGCATACAGTCAAAGCTGGACCGGATGGAGATCTCTATTTTAGTACGGGTAATGCGGGGCCTCACATCGTTACCGATCAGTCTGGCTGGACACTCAGGGCGGGCAGCAGCTACCGTGGCGGTTCGCCTTCCAATCAAACGAATGTGGCGGGACTCGTCTCCGATGACGGACGCATGTACATCGGCGGTCTCGCTATTCGCATCCAGCCAGATGGATCGAACCTGCGTGTCGTCGGTCACAATTTTCGAAATCCCTACGAACTCTGCCTCGATTCATTCGCAAACGTCTTCCAGAACGACAACGACGATACGATTTCCTGCCGGACGACTTGGGTCATGGAGTATGGCAATCTGGGCTTTTCCTCGTCGGACGGTCAACGGGCTTGGCGTGCGGATCACCGTCCTGGCCAAACGACACCAACGGCTCACTGGCGTCAAGACGACCCTGGGGTCATTCCTTCCGGCGATATCTACGGTCCGGGGTCGCCAACGGGTATTGAGTATTACGAGAACGGAGCCCTTGGCCCGGAATACGAAAACACGCTCCTTTCCTGCGAGGCGGGACGCAACACAATCTGGGCGTATTCGGTTGATCCCTACGGAGCTGGTTTCGATCTGAAACGGTCAACGCTTTTCTCCACTGCCAACCCGAACCTCCCGCCGGAAGCGACCGACAGGAACGACACTCGCAAATGGTTTCGTCCCTCCGACGTCATTGTCGGAGCCTACGGAGCGATCTACGTTTCGGATTTCTTCGACCCGTTTATCGGGGGTCACCGTATGCTTGAACCAGACGGCAATGGCACGATCTACCGGATAACCCGAAACGGGGACAATCCTCAAGTTCCCATGATCGACCTGAGCCGGACTGCAGGTCGAATCGCCGCCCTGCAAACCCCTGCTCACTCGATCCGCTTCTCTGCCTTCGAGCAACTTACCGCACATCCGACCCAAGCCGCTGTTAATGGACTGCTGAAACTCAGTCGCCACGAGAATCCTCGCTTCGCCGCTCGAGCTCTCTACGCGCTGGCCGATATCGGCGCTCCCAGCGATGAGACGAATTCGCTCCAAAAAAAGGCGTGGTCTCGCGTCGAGCAAATGCTCGATCACCCCGACGCAGATCTCCGCATTACCGCCTATCGCGCCGTCCGCAGACACGACCCAAAAGGTCTCATTCCACGCGCGAATCGAATCGCGAGCGATCCTTCGCCGGCGGTTCGCCGAGAAGTCGCCTTGTCTCTTCGCGACGCGCCTCTGGATCAATCGCGAACTGCTATCTTCAAGATTTTAGACGCCTTCGAAAAAAAGGATCGCTGGTACTTGGAAGCTCTCGGCACAGCCTGCGATGGAAAGGAAGAGGCCGTTTGGGAAATCCTAAACAAGAAGGCCGCTCGTGATCCGCTCCAGTGGAACGACTCTTTTGTCGCGCTGACCTGGAGGTTGCACCCAGCCGCCGCGATCGAGGGGCTCGGGCAGCGAGCGCTTTCCGATGCGTTGTCCCTCGCTCAACGACGCCAAGCGATCGACGCCCTCGCGTTCATCCCGAACAAGGCGGCGGGCAACGCAATGCTCGCTGTCGCAGTAGAAGGCGCTGAAGACACTCGCGCCTACGCGGCTTGGTGGATCAAATCGCGGTCTCGCAATTCCTGGAAAGACTTCGGACTCGCCGCTCAACTCCCAGCCGATCCCGACGCGCTCGCAAAAGAAGCGGAAACTAAGCGCATGAGCAAGGGCCGCAACCAGCTGAAAGCCGCGACCGAACTCAATGAAGAACTTCGCCAGATCGCGATTGACATGTCCCGCTCGCCCATTGGCGCGCCCAATCTCCTGCATCTCGCGGGACGGAACGAGCTGCCCGATCTATTCTTTCCGATCATTGCTCAGCACATTCACGACAATCCGGACGCATCGGTTCGCGCGCTCGCGTCGCGTTACTTTCCCAAGCCGAACGCGGCGGGACAGATTCTTCCGCCAATAGCCGACATTGCCAACTTGAAAGGCAACGCGGACAATGGTCGCGAGCTCTTCTTCGGTCGAGCTGTTTGCGCCACTTGTCACCTTCACGGCGCCGAGGGCCGCGACATCGGCCCCAATCTGACCGAAACCGGCCAGCGCTTCGACCGGACGGCCATTCTCGACTCGATTCTCAACCCTTCGGCGGCGATAGCCTTCGGATACGAAGCAGCTCTCATCGAAACGGCGAACGGACGAACGCTTTCGGGATTTATTCTCGGGGAGGGTGATACCGTCATACTCAAAGACATCGCTGGGCAACAGCACGCCATCTCAAAAGAGAATATCCGCTCCCGCGAAAAACTGAGCCAATCGATCATGCCGCCTGCCGGCTCGCTAGCTCTCTCCGCCCAAGATCTCGCGGACCTGGTGTCTTTTCTTACGAAGGCGCCTTAAAGACTGTTTCTCCGTAGGGGCTGCGCTTGCGCATAACCGCGTTGGTTGAGGCGGATTTTCATACGCTGTTCTCCACAAGTGCAGCCCCTACGCGAACGATTGACACGTTTTAGGATCGCTTCTATTAAGACGTTCAATTTATGAGAAAATGCCCCGTTCTCTTTGCATTGGCCATTATCGTTTACGGTAGTTGCTGGACAGATACTCTCGCCGCATCACGGCCGAATATCGTCTACATCATGACGGACGACCATGCGACGCAGATGATGTCTGCCTACGACAATCTTCGAGCGGCCACTCCCAATCTGGATCGCATCGGCGAAGAAGGCATCATCTTCCAAAACAGTTTCTGCACCAATTCGTTGTGCGCGCCTGCGCGAGCAACCTTGCTTACGGGAAAATACAGCCACAAGATTGGACAATTGGGGAATCGAGACATCTTTGACGGAAGCCAGCAAACTTTCCCGAAGCTCCTCCAGAAAGCCGGTTATCAGACTGCCATGATCGGAAAGTGGCATTTGAAAAGCGAGCCGACTGGGTTTGACTATTGGAATGTGCTGCCGGGGCAAGGAGTCTACGTGGACCCGATCTTAATCGAGATGGGTGAACGGAAAACGCACAAAGGCTACGTCACCGACATTATTACGGACTTCGCGATTGATTGGGTGAAAAACCGTGATCCGGACAAGCCGTTCATGCTGTGCTATCACCACAAGGCTCCGCACGCCCAATGGGTGCCATCGGCCGAGCATGACGCACTTTGGGAGGACGAAGAGATTGTGTATCCAGCGAATTACGACGACGATGAATCGGGCCGCGCGCAATCGGTTCAAGATGCGGCGAATCAGCTGGTTCCCGATATGATCCAGCGCTGGCGAGCGTTCGGAGCTAAGATGAACAAAGAAGATCCTGGCGATCTGAAGGGCGAGGCCTTGAAGGATTGGCTGTATCAGCAATACGTTAAGGACTATATGCGAGTCATGGTGTCGGTGGATGAGAACGTTGGGCGCTTTATGGATTTCCTGAAAGAGGCCGGATTGGATGAAAATACAGTAGTCATCTACACAGCGGACAACGGAATGTTCATCGGCGATCACGGCCGATTCGACAAGCGCTTGATGGACGAGGAGTCCCTTCGCATTCCGCTGGTGGTCCGCTACCCGAATGGCATAAAGGCCGGCAGCGAGACGGATCTTTATTCCCTGAATGTCGATTACGCTCCAACGATCTTGGACTATGCCGGCGTTGTTATTCCAGGCGATATGCAGGGGCAAAGTTTGCGACCTATCCTGGAAGGAAAGAAACCAGCCGATTGGAGAAAGACGTTTTACTATCATTACTACGAGCATCCGGATTTCCAGTTTCAGGATGTGCCTCCTCACTACGGCGTACGGACCGATCGCTATAAATTGATTCATTATTATCCCACAGAAAAGGTGGAAGCGACCGGCTGGGAGCTGCTCGATATGAGAGCGGATCCGATGGAGCTGAAAAACGAGTACCAAAATCCTCAATACCAATACGTGATCAAGGAACTGAAAACGGAAATCGAGCGCTGGCGTGAAGAACTGGAAGTGAATTGAGCTTATTAAGGTAGCGGGCGGACAACGAGCGGCCCAGTGACAAAAACCGTGGCGGGGCCGAGTTCGGCCGCCCCCGCACAATTTAATT
>JAJFLS010000289.1 GCA_021772595.1 Opitutales bacterium | reverse complement strand
GGCAGAATGTGAGCGGACATTGGTTGGGTGGGTCTTCAATGGTCTTCTTGCGGCGTGGTACCATGGTTACCAAATGGAAACTTCATTCTTCAGTAACTGCAAGATATTTGGTATACTTTAGTAACTGTTGTTCGTATTGTTGTGTGAAATCAAAATTATTTGAGGAAAAACAAAAATATGAACACACAGACAGAAACAGAGGCGCTAGCGGCGCCCAACCTAACGAAGCAGGCTCCTAGGAGCCCGCGTGTAAGAATCGGTGGATACGCCGTTTTGCCACGACTACTGGACAAAGCTCGCGCTGATATAGCGGGAACGATTGGCGAATACCACACAAACTGCATGCTTGATAAGGAGTTCCTGGTTTTTGCGGGAATTGATTACCAAGAGCTTCGATCTCAATTGGAGTTGCGCAAGGGAGATGGTGAAATCCTCGATTGGATCGACTCCAATTCGAAGAATCAACGCACGCCTTGGGAGATTGAGCAATGGAGCGAGTATCAGAATAGTCGTGGTCCGAAGCCTTTCACCGATGTGGAAGACTATTACCGTGGAGTGCTTGAGAGCCTGAATAAATCTCGTGCTGACGTGACGTCCTGGCCCGACCTGCTTGATCTGGATGATTACTGCGGTTTCGGCGGAGTCGCTTGAATAGTTAATCGTTTAGAATATAAATAAATGAATACGGATAGCAATGTGACCGCTCTGCTCGGCATCGATTTCCCGATCATTCAGGGTCCTTTCGGAGGAGGACTTTCTACGGTGCGTCTCGCGTCGATCGTATCGAATCTTGGCGGACTGGGTTCGTTTGGGGCACACAACCTAGAAGCGGAAGCGATTGAAAATCTAGGTCGAGAGCTTCGTTCGCAGACGGAGCGGTCCTTTGCTATCAATCTTTGGGTTTCGGATTGGGACGCCGAAATGGAAACCGTCGATGAAAGCGCGTTTTCGTCATCAGTTCAGAACCACAAAATCGTTTACAACAGAGTGGGAGCTGAATCGCCTCGTTTTCCTAAGAAGGTGAAATCGGGTTACGAACGACAGGTCGAAGCAGTGTTGCGTGTGAAGCCGAAGGTATTCAGCTTCGTATTTGGAATACCAGCGCAAGAAATATTGCGAGAGTGTAGGCGTCATGGGATTGTGACTGTCGGGGCTGCGACTACGATAGCGGAGGCATTGGCCTTAGAGGCGGCAGGGGTCGATGTGGTGTTGGCATCTGGCGCGGAAGCGGCTGGGCATCGGCCTTGGTTTTTGGAGGGTTCGGAAGCGGATCTCGTCGGGACTTTTCCTTTGATCCCGTTAATTAAAGACCGGGTTAAGATTCCAGTGATCGCAGCAGGCGGGATCGTAGATTCGCGTGGAGTTAAAGCGGCGATGTCGCTAGGAGCAGATGCCGTGCAGGTAGGGACTGCGTTTTTAGCGACCGAGGAGTCGGGAGCTTCAAGTGTTCACAAGCAGCGATTGCTTGAGAACACTGATGGGAGAACGCGCCTCTCCAAAGCCTTCACGGGACGATGGGCTCGTTTCCTTCCCAATGCTTTCCTTGATCGAGTCGATGAGGAGCCTGAAAAGATCTTGCCGTTTCCTGCTCAGTCATGGCTTGCTGGACCGATCAAGCAGGCTGCGCTTGCGAAGGAAGATGGCGACTATCAGTCGCTCTATGCAAGTCAGGCTGCACCCCTGGTAAAGTATCGAACGGCAAAGCAGGTTTTCCAAGAATTGAAAGCAGGACTTCGTCTTGATACCTAGGGCGTATTCCCGAATGAGCTCTTTGCTGGTTCGAACTCAAATCGAAGCAGCGCAAGGCAGCGAAAGCCTTGCGACACGAGTGTCGGATGGCTTTCGCGGACGCCGCGAACTTCGATTTGAGTCGAATCGCTACGCGACAGGCTCCAAATCCTCACGAACTGCGTTAGTCGAATGGGACAGGGCCTCGGCCCAGCCGCCATCCGACCGCCTTGTTCGTGAGAATTTGGAGCTCTGCCAGCTTTGAACTGATTCGAGAACACGCCCTAATAGTGTTAATGAAGTGTTCCCAATGATGGATACAGACATAGCTAATAATAGACTATATGTCTCTGGTTTTCTACAGGCGTGCAGCTCGTTTTAGGATAAGACACATTCTTTGATTTTTTTAATCACCGAAATGCTCGAACAATTTGTGCTTGTTGGCCTTGGTTGGTTTCAGTTTGCGATTCATCGTTAAGCGATCGCGTTTTCGACGAGGGTGTCGGTGAGTTGGACTTGGGAGGTCATTCAAATTTTGACCTAATCGCATGACTGCCCTCGGAGGACGCGAAGGAACGGAGGCGAGTTCTTTGAGGAATTGGGTTTTCGTCCTTGTCTGGAGTGCTTAGGAATTCGTTCATTGTGCGATCATATAGATTATCGAAGGAGCGTGTAGACGATCAGCGAATACAATTAGAAATCTGTCTGAGAGCGACTCCTTGTGTTAGTTGATAACTGACCACTGACCCTGTTGGCTGTCCGCCTCACCTAATTAATTGGATCAAAATACTTTCGAAGGTCGGCCACCGTACAGTATTGAAGATATTTCGGAACGATATCGATTCGACCTTTGCCCCAAAGAGTACCTAACCATAAAGGCTTGTCTTTGAAATACGTGCTCGTTGGGTCCGGAGTTAGAATGACTAAACGGTTCCCAGGCGCAGGTCGATCGTATAGCCACTGCTGAATACGTTGGTTGAAAGCGGGGTCTCCGAATCCATATCCACAGCAAATTAGATGGGTATGTTTCGCGAGGTGTGTGCGAAGTCCGATGAATAGGTGCTCCCATGGTCCTATTGCGTACCTTTGCTCCTTGACTATGGTACCAGAGAGAAATGCAGCTTTCCAATCCACAGGGGTTAATAGTTTATTGTTTTGATCTTTGCAGTGGTAGGGATCGCCATCTGGTATTGCGTATTGGCGAAAACCAGCAGGGAAATCATAGAGAT
>JAJFLS010000288.1 GCA_021772595.1 Opitutales bacterium | reverse complement strand
CCCCCCGCCGAGCCTACGGTTTCGATTTACAAAATAGACTCTGAAAAAACGAGTGCTGCGGTTCATTTGCGAGATCGGCCGCGAGCTAGAAATTGCGCCGGAGATCGAGCCCTTCGTAGAGGGAGGCGACTTGCTCCTCGTAGCCGTTGAACATCAACGTATCCTTGCGTTTACTGAAGAAGCCCGAGCCGATGATTCGCTCGCTTGCCTGCGACCAGCGCGGGTGGTCAACCTCCGGATTCACGTTGGCGTAGAATCCGTATTCTCGCGGCTGGAGCGCTTGCCAGGTATTGACGGGGCGTTTGCTGACGAACTCGATCTTGACGATCGATTTGATGCTCTTGAATCCGTATTTCCATGGGACGACTAGACGGATCGGGGCGCCGTTCTGGTTCGGTATCGGCTTCCCGTAAATCCCGGTGGCGAGCAAGGTTAGATCGTTTCGAGCCTCCTCGATGGTCAATCCTTCGACGTAGGGCCAATCGATGGAGCCGCCTTTTTGTCCGGGCGCGGATTTAGGATCCTTGAAAGTCGTGAATTTCAGAAACTTGGCTTTGGCGTTCGGCTGGACGAGATCGATGATCTTGCTCAACTGGAATCCGTCCCAAGGAATAACCATCGACCAAGCCTCCACGCAGCGAAATCGGTAGACGCGTTGCTCGATGCCGCCGACTTTCTTGATCAGCTCGTTTACGTCCAGTTTGACGGGATTGTCGACGTGGCCGCCGATTTCGATGGTCCAAGGCTCGGTTTGCCAGCCTTTATTGGCGAGGTCCTGAACGTCGCCCTTGTCGTAGGAAAATTCGTAGAAATTGTTGTAGCCCTTGATGAGGTCGTACTCGGTCGGTTCGAGTCCCTCCAGCTTGTAGGCGTCGTTGGCGGTCGAGGGGAAGCCGCTGGTGGCCGCGCGGGAAAGGGACTGCCCAACGAGCGCCCCCGATCCGAGGCCGACCGCTTTGAGAAAGCGGCGACGATTAATGAAATCAATTTCGGGGGTGACGGATGACTCGGGGAGCTCCCAAGAATTTTTCTTTAGAATACGCATGAACTTTTAAGATTGGCGTCAGAATCGAGCTTTAGAAGAGACACGCGCGGTAGGGCTTTTATTCCCAAATAATTATCCTTGGCTCGAATTAGAAACGATACGCACATCTCGCTGCGGGAAGGGGATGGCGATGTTGGCCCGTTTGAGAGCATTGAAAATCTCCAGATTCGCGGCGTATTGGATGCTGTAATAGTTGTTGGTCTTTACCCAATAGCGGTATCCGATGTTTATGGACGAATCTCCGAATTCCTCGATTCCGATTTGGGGAGCCTTCTCAGGATCGATACCTTTGATTTTCGAGAGCGATTCGCCGACTACTGCGATGGCTTGCTCGGGGTCGGCTCCATAGTCGATGCCGACAACGCCTTCGACTACTAGATTTTCGAAGGAATTGGTCAGTATTTCGCCGAGGATTTTCTTGTTTGGGATGGTGATTTCCTGACCGTCCTCGGTGAGCAATTGGGTATAGCCGAGTTTAATGATCGTGACGATCCCGGTCACTCCGTGGACGCTGAGCGTGTCGTCGACTTTGAATGGTCGCGTTATGATGATCGCGATTCCCGCGCCGAAATTGGAAATCGGGCCTTGGACCGCTAAGCTGACACCTAAGGCTCCTGCACCGAGCAAAGCAATGAACGGGCTAATGTCCGTCAATTTCCTTGCTGCGATCATGACAAACAGCAGCAGCAGAATCATTCGTGTACTGCTCGAGAAGAAGCGCGAAAGCGTTATGTCGATATTGCGCTTCGCGCACATCTTCTGGATCAGTTTCGATATCGTGCCTGAGACTAGAAAACCGATGATTAGGATGATGAGCGCGGCGATGAGCGCAGGCGCGCTTTGGATAAGCCGGTTCGTAAATTCCTCTATAAGCTTCTGCAGTTGATCGATTTCCTCTGGCATGGCTAAAGCGTTTACAGCAAGCGCGCTATCGAAACAAGCGAGAAAATGGTAGGGCTGCTTATCCCTAGGCAGCCGTATCGAGTCGGTGTTTTCGGCTGACTAGGGATAGTCAGCCCTACTTTTTCCAATTGACGCGTGTCGCCGTCTAGATCCGCCGATTCCCTTGTCCGGGTCTTTGGGGGCCGCCTTGGGGGCGGTTTTGCAACATCGCGTCGACTTCGGCTTCGTCTACGTGGCCGTCGCCGTTGGCGTCCATACGGTCGAACCGCTGGCGCATCTGCTCGGGGAGTTCCTCGCGAGTGATTTTACCGTCGGCATTCGCGTCCGATTCCATGATGCGCTCTTTGATCGCCTGGGGGTTGAACTGGCCTTGGCCGCCTGGTTGTCTGCCTCCTGGCCCACCGCGTTGTCCGCCGTCGGGTTGCGGAGGGTTTCGGGAAATGCGATCGATTTCGCTATCGTCGATTTTTCCGTCGTCGTTCGAATCGAAATCCCCGAAATCCTGGCGAAGGCGTCCCGTCGCCTCATCGCGGGAAATACTTCCATTACCATCAGTGTCCATTTCCATGATACGCTGCTTCAATTGCTGTCCGCCCGGAGGTTGCCCGCGACCGGGACCGCCACGCTGACCTCCGCCAGGTCCACCCCTGCCGCCAGGGCCGCCTTGTCCGCGACCTGCGCCGCCAGCTGTGCGAAATGAGCGCCCGTTTGTGCCTCCGCCGTCGAGATCCCGCTCGAAGGCTATCGAATATTTCTGCGTAACGGGAACGCACCAGCCTTCTTCGTCGCTGCAAGCGAAGTAGTGGATGGCGAGTTCTGCTGTCTTGGCATCGCCAATACTCGTGACCGCGAGAGCGAACTCGCGCGGGTCGCTATCGGCGTCCTGATCCACTTTGGGGGACATGGCTTTCTTCGGAGAGATGACCGTGCCGTCGGGGAGCGTGAACTCGTACTTCAGCGGCGCTGCGAGATTGTTCCAATGGACATGATGGATCGGATCGAGAAAGAACCCGAGGTAGAGTTCGCCGGAGCCGCGGCTCAAAACGTTTCGGCTGACCTCGAGGCGAGGCTTTACGTAGAGCGGGCTGTTGGCGCTTTCGATCGGAGCGATTTTGATGGGGATAAGCTCGGATGTGAACGTGGGTTTTTCGAGAACGCCTTTTTGGTAGGAGCGCTGATTGCGGAAGGGCTTGCCTCGCTTGAGTTCGAGATCGGCGACTCGAGTGGTCGTGTCGGTTTTTCCGACGAATCCGACGAGTTGCTCCCGCAGAATTTCGCCATCGCTCCAGCCCAAAGCGTGAACGACTTCCCCTTCCGGGTTGATCACGATTTGCGTGTTCGGTCCGAATCCCAAGGCGTGCCTGACGGCGTTGTCCGTTCCGTCGCAAAGCCACGGTATAGTTGTTCCCAATACGCGTTTCGCCTCGACAATATGGGTGAGTCGCTCATCGAGCGTCGCGGGCTGGACATAGCCGTTGAGTTCGGGATGTGCGAGCGATTTGTACATGAAGAAAAACTGGATGTCGTCGCGATTTTTATAGTCTGCGTAGACCGCTTCGACCGACGGGTAAGTGCGGTGGAAAATCGGGCACGTGAGACAGCCCGAGACGAGCACGGTGTGCTTGTCCTTCGCGATCGCGGCGAGCGTCGTCTGTTCGCCATCGGCGGTATAGATCACTAGATCGGTTGGGATTTGATCGCCCGGCTTCACTGTCGCGTCGTCGAGCAGTGGTCCCATGCCTTGGTTGGCTTGCTGGGCCGACAAGGTAGGAGAAATTAGCAAAAGCAGGCAGAGAAAACGGGAAGTGAAGTGTTTCATGTTCGGTTGTGTCGCGGTTCGCTCACGGACTCTTTTGGTAACGCCATTGAGAGAGTTAAGGTTACGGGAATAATAGTAGCAGGGGAATGGTAGGGCTGCTTATTCCTAAGCAGCCGCAACTCAAGCTAAGCCTCGGCTGATTAAGGATAAGCAGCCCTACCATCGGATGGGCGAGACACAGCATCGATCTATCAAGCAGAATAATAATAGGCTTTCCTGTAGGATCGCGCTCGGTAATAACGGTTGAATATGAATCACAGAAGTTTCGGTAAAGATGGCGTCGCGATTTCGGAAGTAGGGCTAGGTTGTTGGCAACTCGGCGGAAACTGGGGCCACGTCGACGATGAGACGGCGACGGGAATCTTGAAGGCATCCTTCGATGCAGGGGTTACTTTTTTCGACACGGCTGATGTATATGGCGATGGACGAAGCGAGACGATTATCGGAAATTTTCTTCCCGAAGTGGGACGTGACAATGTTTTCATCGCCTCCAAGGTCGGCCGAGGCGAGATGTATCCAAATAGCTATACGGAGGCTGGCATTCGAGCGAATGTTGAAAAGTCGCTGCAGCGCTTGAAGATTGATTCGCTCGATCTGATACAGACGCATTGCTCTCCGCCCGAAATCATGAAATCCGGCGAGATCTACGAATGGCTGGGAAAGCTCGTCGAGGAAGGGAAGCTCAAACGATTCGGCGCGAGTGTCGAAACGGACGACGAGGCGAACATGCTACTGGATTCCTTTCCAAAACTCTATTCGCTGCAGATCATATTCAATATCTTCCGACAAAAACCGATCGATACGGTTTTCGAAAAGGCGAAGCAGCTGAATGTGGGAATCATTGCTCGAGTGCCTCTAGCCAGCGGCGTTCTTTCAGGGAAATTCGGAGCGGACACGGTTTTCGGAGCCAGTGACCATCGCAACTTCAACAAGGACGGCGAGCACTTCAATGTGGGAGAAACCTTTGCCGGAGTGCCGTTCGAAAAAGCGATCGAGCTCGCTGCCAAACTAGAATCGATGAAATCCGAAGGCGTTAGCCTTTCGGAAATGGCGCTCCGTTGGATTCTCGATTTCGACGCGGTATCGGTCGTCATTCCAGGAGCCTCGAAAGTGGATCAAGCGATCGGCAACGCGAGAGCGTCGGAAGTTCCGCCGTTGAGCAAAGAACTGCACGCGAAATTGAAGGCGCTCTACGAAAATGAAATAGCGGCGCAAGTGCGCGGCGCGTATTGAGTCTACTAACGATCTGACGGCTTCTCCCGCTGATGAACCACACCGGGTTCCCGGTGTAACTACGCTGCGATTGCGGCGCATGGATTGAGGTAGCGGCCGATCTACGATCGGCC
>JAJFLS010000287.1 GCA_021772595.1 Opitutales bacterium | reverse complement strand
GTTTAGGCACCAGTCGATCCATTCGCGATGGGATGCTTTCCAGTCGGCGTCGGGGGAGATGAAGTACTCCATTTCCATTTGCTCGAATTCGCGAACGCGGAAGATGAAGTTGCGCGGCGTGATCTCGTTGCGGAAGGCTTTGCCGATCTGGGCGATGCCGAACGGAATCTTAACGCGGCCGGTATCCACGATGTTCTTATAGTTGGCGAAAATTCCTTGGGCAGTTTCGGGCCGGAGGTAGGCGACAGCGGTCGAGTCGCTGAGGGCGCCGACTTTCGTCTCGAACATGAGATTGAAGTCGCGCGGCGGGGTGAGCGAGCCCGGCTCTCCGGTGGCGGGCGAGGGGATGAGCTCGTATTCGGACGGGTCGGCTTCGGTGTATTCCTTCAGCTCGACGGGGGCGAGCTCGCCCTGGACGCCTTGCTTGCGTTTCATCTTCTCGGCGGCCGCTTGGGCGTCGGCCTGCATTTTGCCGTCTTCGAGAACGGAGACGTAGCCGATCGTCTCGCCGTCGACCACGACCGGGGCGAAGAAGAGCTGGTCGGCCCGGTAGCGCATCTTGGAGACTTTGCAGTCGACCATGGGATCGGAGAAGCCGCCCACGTGGCCCGAGGCGACCCAGATTTTCGGGGACATTATAATGGAGGAGTCGAGGCCTTCGATGTCGTCGCGGCGATGGACCATGTCCTGCCACCAAGCGTCCTTGATGTTCTTCTTCAATTCCACGCCGAGGGGGCCGAAGTCGAAAAAGCCGTTGTAGCCGCCGTAGATTTCCGATGACTGGAAAATGAACCCTCTGCGTTTGCAGAGAGCTACGATGGCGTCCATCAATGGGTTGTTCGAAGCTTTGGCTTTTGACATAAGGCGTGTTTACATGGGCGGGAAGCCTGGGAGGGTCAAGCTTTGGGATGCGTGCCACGTGGCAGGATTCCGGCGATCGGAAAGGCCTGAAAATGAAGCTAATCTGTTCTTAATTATAGTTGCCAAGCGAGTTTGGATGATCTTTGACTCTCCAGCTACTGTAAGAAATCAAATTTTTGTAACATGGCTGAACTAGAAGGAAATTGCCTCGTCGGGCAGTCGGGCGGACCGACTGCCGTAATCAATGCTACGCTCGCAGGCGTGATCGAAGAAGCGCTCAATTACGAATGCGTAGAGGAAATCTACGGAAGCGTTAACGGTGTGATGGGTATCCTGAACGAGGAATTCATCGATCTGGCGTCGGAGTCGCAGCAGACGATCCGGGGCTTGAGAGCTTCGCCGGGCGCGGCGTTGGGGACTTGCCGTTTCCAGTTCAAGAAGGACGCGGACTTCGAGCGAGCGATTGAAGTTTTCAAGGCTCACGAGATTCGTTATTTCTTCTACATCGGCGACAACGATTCGATGGCGACGGCTGCGAAATTGAACAGCATGGCCGCCGACCAGGGCTACGAGCTTCGCGTGATCGGGATTCCGAAGACGATCGACAACGACATTACTCGCACCGACCACACGCCGGGTTACGGCAGCGTGATCAAGTACGTCGCGACGACCGTTCGCGAGATGGCTTTCGACAACGACGCGGTGGGCCAGGGCGACTATGTTTCCATTCTAGAAGTGATGGGCCGCAATTCCGGCTGGATCGCCGCTGGGGCCTCGCTCTGCAAGCGCCGCGACCATCCGCATGATCCGCCGCATTTGATTTACCTTCCAGAGGTTCCGTTTTCCACGGAGAAGTTCATCGAGGACGTAAAGCGCGTTCTTCAGCGCGAGAAATACTGCGTCATCGTAGTGGGTGAGGGCTTGGTCGACAGCGACGGAAACTACGTTTCGCTGGGTTCTTCGAGCATGGACGCGTTCGGCAATGTGCAGCTCGGCGGTTCGGGAGAGTATTTGAAAGGCTTGGTCGAGAAGGGCCTCGGCGTCAGCGCGCGTTCGTGCAAGCTAGGCATTGCCCAGCGAGCGGCGATGCATTGCGCGTCCCAAACCGACGCGGACGAGGCGTATCTGGCAGGACGCCAAGCGGTGATCGCGGCGGTCCAGAACGGAGAGTCCGGCAAGATGGTGACGCTGCAGCGCGGCGAATCCGATGCCTACGTTTGCGAAACCGGCCTCGCGGATCTCGGCGAAGTTTCCGAAGGGACCAAACGGATTCCCGAAGATTGGATCAACGACGATGGCGTGAGCATGAACTACCCGTTCGTGAAGTACGCGCTGCCGTTGATTCAGGGCGAGGTAGACGCGCACTTCGATAACGGCTTGCCCGCATTTTCGAAACTGAAACGTATGCCGGTCGAAAAACAGCTCGTCGCCTACGCTTTGTAGGCTGCTTTGGGTAGGGAGGACCGGCTCGGTCCTCTTTATTCGAATCAAGGGGAATTGGAGTTTTCGGTAGATTCGTTCTCAGGTAGCTCGGTGCTTCAGCCTGAGTTTTGAACTTAGATGGTGCTCAGGCTGAAGCACTGAGCTACTGTCTGCCTGCCTGAACGGAGGACCGAGCCGGTACTCTCTACCTAGAAGGAACGTTTTTGCGTTTGGGGAGGCGAGAAAGCCATTGATCTCGTCCGCTATTGGGGAAAGTCTGGTGGCCGCAATGCGATCTCGGAATATCGGATACGGCCGATTGGACGATTGAGCGCATCGATTACGAGTCCCTAGTTCAATTCATGGATGCCATCCCATATTGGAAACGATCGGAACGCTGGCTGGCGTTTTTTATGACCTTGCTGGCGGCTTGCTCGTTTCTGGCGATGGTTCCGGTTGAGCCTGGATTGGCGGACGCGGCCGAGTCGGCATCAACGACGGCGGACGACGCTCTGAGTTTCATCGACCGGCTTCGGGAGGGTACGGAGGGGCCTCAAACGCTCGGGCACTGGACTTCGCTTGCGCCTCCGATGCTCGCTGTTCTAGTGGCGCTGTTCTTCCGCTCGATGGTATTCGCGTTGTCGTCGGCCTTTGTGGCGGGCGCGTTTCTGTCATTTGGACTGAATCCGCTCGTGGTGGCGACTTTGGCGTTTCACGATTTCCTTTGGGCCACGCTGATTTCCAGCATCAGCCTCTACATCTTCCTATTCCTCTTCACGCTGGTGGGGATGGTCCATGTGATGTCGCGCAACGGCGGCTTGGCGGGCTTAGTCGAGAAGCTCGAAAAGCTGGCGACGAGCCGGAGAAGGGCGAAGGTGTCAATCGGGCTCGCGGGTCTGATCCTGTTTTTCGACGACTACTCCAACACCGTCGTGCTCGGGAATACGATGAAGCAGCTTTCGGACAAATGGCGAATCTCCCGCGAGAAACTTGCCTATCTCGTCGACTCGACCACGGCTCCGGTGGCGGGATTGGCGGTGCTTTCTACATGGATCGCGTTCGAGGCAGCGCAGCTGGGGGAGGTCGCGATCGATCTCGAGATCGAACTTTCTGGATACGAGATTTTTCTGACGATGCTTCCAATGCGATTCTACTGTATCGGCACGCTGATATTCCTGTTTATGAACTCCGCGCTCGGTCGGGATTTCGGGCCGATGTATAAAGCGGAAAAACGCGCCGCGCTCGAAGGAAAGGTCCATGAAGACGAAAGCGAAGCGCTCGGCATCCAGCCGACCAAAAGCATGGAGCCCGATCCATCGACTCCGCAACGCTGGTTCAACGCGGCGATCCCGATTGGCCTCGTCGTATTCGGAATCATATGGGGGATCGTTTTTCTGGGCCGCTATCGGATACTCGCTTCGGGCGGAACGTTCTCGTTTACGAATTTCGAGGATTGGAGAAGCGCGTTTGGGTTTGGAGTGACTGTTAGTGGCTCGGATGAGTCGGGAGGCTCTGGCACGATGCCAGTCCTGTTTTTCGCGTCCGTACTGGGAAGTGTCGTCGCGGTTGGTCTGACCTTGGGGCAGAGATTGATGAGTTTTGGAGAGACTTGCAAAACCTATATAAGCGGGATGCCGACGATGTGGATGGCGATCTTCATCCTGCTGATGACTTGGTCCATGCGAGCGATTTGCCTGAATCTCGGGACGGCCGATTATCTGATCGCTCTGCTTGGGGACGGCATGCCGGTTTGGACATTGCCTCTGTTCACCTTTATCGTCGCCGCGGGAATGTCGTTCGCCACGGGCACGAGCTGGGGGTCGATGGGTATCCTGATTCCGATCATCCTGCCACTGGCGGTCGGGATGGGCGCTTACGATGCGGGAAACGAGGTGTTGTTCTTTCTGACTGCTGCGGCGATTTTGGATGGAGCGATATTTGGCGACCATTGCAGTCCGATCAGTGACACGACTGTGCTGACGTCGATTTCGACAGGCTGCGACCATATCGCGCACGTGAATACGCAGCTGCTTTACGCAGTGACGACAATGGCCTTGTCCGGAACGCTTGGATACTTGGCAGTCGGCGGAAACATGCCCTTGTGGTTATTCTATATTTTGTTTCCGCTAGCGACTTTCGGAATCCTCATGCTGGTCGGGCGTAAAATTCCTGCGGCAATTGAAGCCGAACAGTAGTTCAGAGCTACGGAAGCTTTAATCTCAACGGCTATTGGTGGAAAAGCGCTCTAGCAAATCGAGCCGCGATAGTCGCAACTCGAAATTGCTAGAGGCTTATATCCCCAGATCCATTATTGGAACTACTCACAAAAATTATATATCGCCGGCTTCACTCGAAACGCTACGGCATCGCGTAGAGTTCGACGAGGGCGACTCCGGTCGTCCCGTCCTCGCCAGAAATTTTTAGCGTATAGAGCCCGGGATCGAGCTGAATAATCAAAGCCGCGTCTCGACTGTTGCTGTCGACAGGAAATGCTCCGACGGTCGTGCCGGCCTGGCTGATGGAAGAATTGCCGTTCCATCCGTCATTGGTGGCGATCACTTCTCCTGCCGCGTTCAAGACTTCGAGTACCGGATTTTCCAATACGCCGTCCAA
>JAJFLS010000286.1 GCA_021772595.1 Opitutales bacterium | reverse complement strand
CAGGGACAAACTCGGCCTTCGCAGCTGAAGAAACAGACCCTCTGGGACGAGCGTTGAAATTACATCAGATTCGCTACACTGAGTCAGTTATCAAGATAGACGGCCGATTGGACGAACCTGCGTGGAAATCAGCCGCGGATGTGGGGCCATTCGAATTTCCCTGGTGGGAACAAGGAAAGAAGGAAGGCACGCAGGCAAAATTAATTTGGGACGACGATTTCCTTTACGTGAGTTTCGTTTGCGAGGACGCCCACATTTGGGCGGAACATACCGAGCACGACAGTCCCGTGTACCGAGATGATTGCGTCGAGATTTTCACTTCTCCAGATCCGGATAGCCTGGAGAAGTATTTCAACATAGAGATGAACGTGATAGAGGCATCCCTCGATTTTTACCACCCAGGCGGAGTGGGAACGAAAACGCTATGGGACCCGGAAACAAAAATCGCGACGACGATCGACGGGACGCTAAACAATGACGAAGACATCGATCAGCGCTGGATCCTGGAAGTAGCGATCCCGTTCTCGGCGTTCTCTGAAGTCGCGAAGAATACCCCGCCAAAAGCGGGCGACGTTTGGCTCCTGAACCTCAATCGCCTCGGCGGCAAAACGAATTTCCAGAAGAGCCAATGGTCGTCGGGCGACCCGAATAATCCAGTTTTCCACGCCCCGAACTTTTTCGGCAGAGTTGAATTTATAAAATGATACTCTGATAAAATGCATGCTGCTGCAAAAACATATAGGAGACTTTCTGTTGTCTTCTTTTTGGCATTCCATTTTCTAGTAATCTCCTCGCACGGAGAAACAAGCTCCTTAAGCATAAAGCCAAAAGCTGCGATGGCTGGAAGCTACCAGACTATAGAGCTTGAGTTTCCGGTTGATAAAAAGGGCATCCAACCTACTGGCGGAATTCGCTTTGAATTGCCAGTCGCCTACGGCGAAACCGAGCACTATTTTTGGAGCAAACCGCAAGTCGTAAACTCACAGGGATTGGGCTATGTTTCAGCAACGACTTCGAACGGAGCAGAGGTTTCCTTGAAAATTTACGGTCTCTCGGGAGGCATTTTCGAATGCACTATCCTGGACAAACCGCTCAAGAAGGGAGACAAGATATTTGTTCAATACAAAGGCCTGGTTCAGACGCTTTCTTGGGACGTCGAAGTACGGCACGCTATAAGAAGAACGGGTGACGAGCAATGGAAACGCATCTCCAATTCTCCCTATTTCAAGATCATCCCCGAACAGGCTCACACGATCATCGCCAGCATGCCAGCCGATGTTGCGATTGGCGAAGCCTTCGACCTGGCAATCGTTCTAATCGATAAATACGGGAATCGAGCCGATAACTATCGTGGCTCGATCGATTTGAAATCTACAGATCCGAAAGCGGAAATAAAAAAGCGGCAATATACATTCACGGAAAAGGACAAAGGGGTTCACGTCTTTAAGAATGTTCGTTTCTTATCGAACGGATTTCAAAAAATCTGGGCTCAAGACGCGCGCTCGCCGTTGAAGGAATCCTGGCACCATGCTTTCGTCTGGGAAACGCCTCCGAAATTTCGCCGATACTTTGGAGAAACTCATTTCCATACGGGAACTGGGACAAACCATGCTGGATTCTTCGCCCTGGAGGACCAGGCCGACGTTAACGAACTTACCCTGGAGGATTTCCAAAAGCTGAACGCGGGCGGAGATCATAGAGCGAACTTTACGAACGCCAGGGACTCCTATGCTTACGTTAGAGATGTTATGCGATTGGACTTCGCCTCTTCCTCGGAACATGATGTTACTTTATTTGACGATGCAGCATGGAAAGAAAGCCAGCAGATCACCACTGACTTTAATAACCCCGGTCATTTCACTACCTTTTACGCTTACGAGTGGACGCCCGGATTCAATCACCACATCGTTATTCACGATAAGCCAAACGCCAAAATATTTTACAGAGAAAAGACTAAAACCCTAACCCAGCTTTGGGAAGCGCTCGACAAGCAGGGAAAGCCGGCCATCACGATTCCCCATCTCACTTGGCAATTCGAAGATCATATCGCCTGGGAAGACATCAACAACAAGTATAGACGCATCGGTGAAATCTATTCACTGTGGAATAGCCGCTTCCTCACCCTTCCAGACGATCAACCACAACGTTTTGAGTTAGGACCAGAAAATCGATGGTCCTATCAATACGCTTGGGCCATGGGTCACAAGGTTGGCCTTATCGGCTCCACCGACAATCACCTGGGGCACCCCGGAGCCAATAACTATTCCATATATACTCACCATACCGGTGGTCTGGCCGCCGTAATTGCAAGTGCCAACAAAAGAGAAGATCTCTGGGATGGCATGCACGAGAGGAGAACCTACGCTACGACGGGCACTAGGATATATGTCGATTTCAAAATCGATGGCCACGAAATGGGGACCGAATTCGAGTTGCGCTCAAACCCAATCTTCAGCGCAAAGATCGCAGGAACCAATGACCTAAAAAAGGTAGAGATAGTCAAATACTCAAACGATTGCTACAAGACGATTTACGAGATGGAACCTGATGGTCCTATAGCGCAATTCAATTATACCGATCTGGAGTTCAGCAGCGATTCATTTTACTATTTGCGAGTAACGCAGATGGAAGAGTATCCCGGCAGACCCTACTCTCATTCAACAAGCGAAATGGCCTGGTCTAGCCCGATTTGGATCGATTATAAAAACTAGGGTAGAATAGTGACGCTTCGAGACGCAATGAAAACTGAGAGCCTGTTCAACAAGTCGAGACTTGCACGATTGGATAAATGTAGGAGCGGGTTTATCCCGCGATTTTTCTCGTACAGACCTGCTCTATCGCGGGGTAAACCCGCTCCTACAGTGAATCATTGGACAGCCTCAAAAACGGCCCTCAACCTCGTTTTTGTCGTTTCGCTAGCGTTTCCATTCTTTACATCAAGCCTATACGCATCTGAACAGAACAAACCAAATGTTCTATTTATAGCGATCGACGATTTGAATGACTGGATCGAACCGCTGGATGAGTTTCCTGCTTCCATAACACCCAATTTTAGTCGTCTAGCAGAAATGTCGATGACCTTCACAAACGCCCACTGCTCCTCCCCCGCATGTTCGCCTTCTCGAATTTCCGTCATGACCGGTGTGCATCCGGCAAGATCCGGGATAATGAAAAACCTTCCGGGAGACGGTCCCGTTTGGCGCCAAAACGCGACGCTGAGCAAGGTCCAAACAATCGAGCGATTCTTTAGGGAAAAAGGATACAAGACACTAGCGGGCGGAAAAATCTACCACACCCTAGCCCCTCCTAGAATCATCATCAATCAAGGGGAACCGGAAAGCTGGGATTATTGGTTTCCGAGCGCCCACATACCAGTCCCATTTCAAGTCAGGGCTCCCGAAGATGTTATCTATCCGGAAAACACTATCGGAGAAATACCATCCGCCTACTTCACCTGGGGCCCCATTCCAATAGCTGACAATAAAATGGCCGATTATCACATCGTCGATTGGGCCATCCACGAACTGGGTCAAAACCATGTCAAGCCCCTATTCTTAGCGGTCGGCTTAACCAAGCCTCACGATCCGTGGGAAGTGCCGCAAAAATACTTCGACAAATTTCCTCTAGAATCAATTCCGCCTGTTCAAAAGAAAAAAGATGACGTTGAAGACGCTTTTGACCACGGAAGAAGACAACTACACAACTTCATACTGCAAAACGACCAGGAGAAAAAGGTCGTCCAATCTTATCTCGCTTCAATTTCATTTACCGACGCCATGCTCGGTCGCCTGCTGGATGGTTTCGAGAAGTCGAAGCTAATTGATAACACCATCATCGTACTATGGTCGGATCACGGGATGCATATGGGCGAAAAAGAAAACTGGGAAAAGTTCACTCTTTGGGAAAGGTCCACGCGCGTACCCTTGTTTATAGCGGCTCCAGGCGTCACCGAAGCCGGAGCAAGAATCGATGCAACGGTAAGCTTGCTAGACCTCTACCCTACCCTAGTAGAACTCATTGGCGAAAAACCGCCTGAGCACTGCGATGGTGTAAGCTTGGCGCCTTTGCTCAAAGGCCAGAGTTTCTTCCGCGATCCACTTGTAATGGGTTATCAATTCAGAGAAGACAACGCCTACGCCGTTCGCAGCGACAGGTATAGATATATCTATTATCCAGCCATAGGATTGGAAGAGCTGTACGACCTGAAACGTGATAAACACGAATGGGACAATATTGCATATCAGCCCAATCAAAAAAGCGTTATTAAAGAGCACAGAAAATATTTGCTGAACCGTGTTCCCGATCTAGAGTGGACGAATACTATTCCGTCAGGCTATAAATTGCTAGACAATGGCCGCATTCGCAGAATTGATTTCGTGCCAATGGATGAACTGGAGTACAAAAATGAGTGGTACTGAGGAGTTATTATGACGAATACACTGTACAATAGATCAATGTAGGAGCGGGTTTACCCCGCGATAGAGCAGATCTACATAAGAAAAAAGAGAAGAATCGCGGAATAAACCCGCTCCTACAATTAGCCCAAAATGCAAATATCAATTCATTGTTCACTCCCCAAGAGTTCAATCAGTCACTCGAAACTTTTGCGCAATCTCTTCCTTTGCATCGCGCTATGCTGCTTCTTCGGTTGCGCAGCCCCTGAAAAACAAGAAGCCCCCACCCAAAAACCCGAAATTCGAGCTGTGTGGGTTTCCGTACTAGGGCCGGGATTGAAATCACCAGAAGAAATCAAGCAACTAGTAGACACCGCGCGAAGGGCCAACTTGAACACCATAGTAGCTCAGATACGTCGCGAAGGCGCAGCGATGTATAAGTCCGACTTGCTACCGCGCCATGCCTCGATTGTGGAGCGTCCGGATTTCGATCCGCTAGCAACTTTGCTAAAGGAAGCTCGCGACACTTCCGGAGGGAAAGCCCGCTTAGCCGTTCACGCCTGGTTCAACACCTTCAAGATCGGCGAGCAAGAAGACTACCTGAGTTCAACCCCCACACCGATCGCCATCGTCCACCCCGATTGGTATACTCGCGACAGCCAAGGCACGCTCCAATACGAACTCGAACAAGGACTCCCCGAAGTACAAAGCCACATAATCGCGGCCATCGAAGAGTGTATAAGAAACTACGATGTGGATGGAGTAAACTTGGATTTCGTCCGCTACTTCGGAAACGACCGAGGCTATCACCCCTCGGCTCTGAAGCGATTTCACCAAGCGTCCGGCCGAGACGGTACGCCCTCTATCGACGATGAAGCATGGAGCGACTTTCGCAGAAACCAGGTATCCAGTTTTGTGAAGCGCTGCGCTATTTCCGTTTGGACCCACCGTCCCGAAGCCATTTTCAGCGTCGACGCCACCGGTTGGGGCCCCGCGCCCATAAAGCATTTTTCCGAGACACGTCCCTATACCGAAGCGCTACAGGACTGGGGCGGATGGTCCGAACGCGGTTGGCTCGATCTCGTGCTTCGAATGGGCTATAAGCGCGAATGGGTAGAGGATCAGGCGAATGAATATCGCGATTGGGCGGATTACACCAACGAACTCATCGCCATAAGCGAGGGACGCATGCTGACGGTTGGCATCGGTGGCCATTTTAACCCCACGGAAGCTATGCTAACCCAATACCGCGAAGCAGTGGATAGGGGTTTAGGTACCAGTCTTTTTAGCTACGACCGGCCCACCAAAGAAGCCGCCGACGGAAAAGAAAGAGGCTATCGCTCACCAATTTGGGAAGTTATCGGAAAAACAATTTACCCACACCCAGCGCCCCTTCCGCTGCCGAATTGGCGCGACCAGCGATCCTTCATAGCCGGTTTCCTGAAAGATGAATCCGGAAACCCGATTACCGGCGCCGAAGTCGCCCTGACTGGCACAAGCCACAAAGCGAAAAGCGATGGAGCAGGATTCTTCGCCTTCTTCGCGCTTCCACCGGGAAGCTACGAACTTAGCGCTCCCGGCAACACCATCGACGGATTCAAAGTTAACGCTCCTCCCGGAAGAGTAACCTGGGTTGATCAAAACCAATAGCTAGCCCCTCTTCCCTCCCACGTTTTCGCGCAGCTCTGAATTAGCGCCGCTTAACGCTTGAAATCTCAACTGCCCCCGCCAACCTAACACGTGTATGGACAAGCTTATTCGCCTCATTCTTTCTACTTCGCTAGTCGCCTTTTGCTGCATCGCTTCCTACGCGGATGACTGGAAACCCCTCTTCGACGGGAAATCTTTTGACGGCTGGAAACAGCTCGGAGGCGTCGCCAAATACACCATCAAGAATGGCGAGATCATCGGGACAAGCGTCGCCGACACGCCTAACTCCTTCATGACGACTAAGAAGGACTACACCGACTTCGTTCTCGAATTCGAAGTGTGGGTCCAAGACGGTCTCAACTCCGGCGTTCAATTCCGCAGCATGAGCAAGCCGGAATACAACAACGGACGCGTACACGGCTACCAATTCGAGCTCGACACCGCCGAACGCGCCTGGACCGCCGGCATCTATGACGAGGCCAACCGAGGCTGGCTCTACCCGGTCGACTACAACGAGCCCGCCCGCTCTCTCTTCAAGCACGAGCAATGGAACACGGCTCGCATCGAATGCGTCGGTAACGAAGTCCAAACCTTCCTCAACGGCAAGCAAGTCTCTCATCTCATAGACGCAAAACCGATCACCGGATTCATCGGACTCCAGGTCCACGGCATCGGGGACAAGCACGACCACGCAGGCTTTCAAGTGCGCTGGCGCAATCTTCGGATCAACACGAAGTCCCCCAAGCTCTCGCCGCCCCAAGGCGTCTACGTCCGCAACATCGCTCCCAACACCCTCAGCGATTCCGAAAAGAAACAAGGCTGGAGCTTTCTCTTCAACGGCCGCCGCGCGCGCGGCTTGAAAGGCGCGTTGGGCGACAACGCGTTCTCAAAGAGCGATTGGGAAATCAAAGACGGCGCCCTCACGATCCACGCCGGTTCCGAAGCAGGCGATCTCATTTCGAAGAAAACCTACGGCGCCTTCGAGCTCGATTTCGAATTCAGGCTCACCGAAGGAGCCAACAGCGGCGTCAAGTACTTCGTATCCGATCACGCCGAACCCGGCAAAGAGGCCAAGTACCTAGGACTTGAATACCAGGTGCTTGACGACAAGGTCCACCCGGACGCCAAAGAAGGAGTGGTCGGCAACCGCACCACAGCATCGCTCTATGATCTGATTCCCTCTTACAGAAATGTCCACACTCGCAATGTGCCGCTCCACATCGGCCAATGGAATCACGGCCGTATCGTAGCCCGACCCAACGGAATCATTCAACACTGGCTCAACGGCTTCAAGGTCGTCGAATACGAACGCGGCTCGAATATTTTCAACGCGCTCGTTGCCCGCAGCAAATACGCAGAGATTGAAGGATTCGGCCTCGCAGAAAAAGGCCACCTTCTCCTCCAGAACCACCACGACGAAGTCAGCTACCGCAGCATCAAGATCCGCGAGCTGTAATCGTATATTCCAACTCTGTAGGAGCCTGCTTGCAGGCGATTGAAGGTTGGGCTGGCTATCCTTAGTCAGCCGCGGAAGAAGAGTCACCGGATCGGCTGCTTAGGGATAAGCAGCCCTACCATTTCGGAAACTGAAGTTAATCGCCTGCGAGCAGGCTCCTACATCTTTGACTTACCGACAACCGCGTCGACCAGCGCTTTCACACCCCGCACCGTCGTCCGCCCATCGTCTTGAACTCCCGAATACGCGTGCACTGATAACGTGCCGCTCCACGGACTCAAACGCTTCAAAATCTCCGGCGCATTGACAGGACCCACACCGCCTCCAATCACGATCTCCAGTCTACCTTTCGCCGTCTGGATAACGCGATCGAGCATTCCAACTCCATCCAAAGCCGATCCACTTTCTCTCCACGCAACTCCGCTCGTAAGGATTCGATCAACGCCCAATTCAACAAGCCGCTCCAGCGCGACCAACCGATCCGGCACCGCATCGAATGCCCGATGAAACGTTATCCTTAAGCCAAGCGACTTGCTCAGCTCGACCAAACTCTCCAAAGCCTCCTCATCCAATTGACCATCCGCCTGCAGCATGCCAAAAACGACTCCATCCGCGCCTGCGTCCGCAGCCATTTCGATCTGCTCTTTCATTTCGCCCAGCTCCGATTCGGAATAGCAGAAGTCGCCCTTTCTGGGGCGGATCATAACCATCAGCCCCGGTCGTTCGAACGCCGCTCTTGCCGCTTCGATACTCGCCTTCGGCGGCGTCAAACCATCGAACTGCATCTCGCCGCAAAGCTCCACTGTCGCCGCGCCGCCTTCGTTGGCAGCCGTTACACTCAACCGCGTTTCTTCAACCTCATCCCCACTGATGCACGCTTCCACGTTAACTGCGGTGACAAGCTTCCACATCTTGAAATGAGGAATCGAAACCTCGAGAAACGATTCACCGACTATGGCATACCCAAGCGATTCATAGAATCCCACTGCCGACTCTCGAGCGTGTAACCAGATTTTTTTTACTCCCGATCTGATTAGCTCCCGTTCGACATCGAATACTAATCGCTTGCCGATCCCCTTTCCCCTGAGTTTCGACTCAATCGCCATTTGCTTCAACTGAGCCTCCCCTTCCTTCAACGGAACCACGACGAGACAGCCGACAATATTGTCGCCATCGAAAACCCCAAAATGCCGATACGCCGCTTCGGTCGCCAAATCCTCATCGAAAAGGCTCAATCCAAGCGGCTCCCGCAAAAGCCCATTTCGAAACCCGCATTCCTTTTCGTATTCCGACGAGCCGCAAGCGATTTCTATGGTTTTGCTAATCATGCTTTTGCTGGGCCTCGTCTATCATCCGGGACGGCGCCCGGACGCTACCAATTGTTAAACGATAATACCTGATGGGTAGTGTTCGGCGGCGCCCCGAACCAAAATACGGAATGATTAGTCGTGCCTTTTAACACTCGCTCAAGCCCCAACTGCAGCCACCACTGACGCCGCGGTCATTCCTAGTTCCGACATCACGGTATCGCCGGGCGCGCTAATGCCGAAGCGATCGATACCAATCACCTTTCCTTCGAGGCCCACGTATTTGTACCAAAGTCCGGATACGCCCGCTTCTATCGCGACTCGCTTCGTGCAAGCGGTGGGAAGCACGCTTTCCTTGTACTCCGCGCTTTGAGCGTCGAAACGGAACATTGACGGCATCGAGACGACTCGCGCGCCCGCGCCGATTTCGTCAGCCGCGGCGATCGCGTGCTGCACCTCGGAACCGGTAGCTATGATAATCGTATCGAGATCGCCGGTTTCCTTCTTGATCACGTACCCGCCTTTGAGGACGCCATGACGGCGCTCGTCAGCGGAAGCCGTGTTGATATTCGGCACTCCTTGACGAGTAAGCGAAAGCGCGGTCGGACCGTCTTGCCGTTCGATCGCCGCCACAAAAGCACCCGCTGTCTCTTCCGTATCGCAGGGACGAATCACGTCGAGGTTCGGAATGACGCGCAGGCCGGAAACGGTTTCTACCGGCTGGTGAGTCGGTCCGTCTTCTCCTACACCCACCGAGTCGTGAGTAAAAATATAGGTCACGGGAAGTCCCGCCAACGAAGCGAGACGAATCGACGGACGCATGTAATCGGCGAATACCATGAAAGTCGCGCCGGAGGCCCGCCAGATGCCGTCATAAGCGATGCCGTTCAGCAAGGCCCCCATCGCGTGCTCGCGAATGCCGAAGAGCAGGTTGCGACCGCTCTCGCTGCCCGGCAGAAAATCGCCGCCGTCTTTGATGTAGTTCTTCGTGGATCCGTGGAGATCCGCCGAACCGCTGATAAATTCCGGACGTGCCGCGGCGATCGGCTGAAGCACATTCGAGCCCGACGCCCGTGTCGCGAGCTTCGCATCCGCGTCCGCGACTGGGATTTTTGAAAGAAGGTCGTCCACGTCCACTGGAGCGGAAGCGCCTGCTTCGAGCTGAGCGGCCAGATCTGCATTGGCCGCGGCCCAAGCGTCGTAGGTTTCCTTCCACGTATTGTAAGCTTGGACACGAGCGGATTTGAGTTCCGCGAAATGCTCCCTCACTTCGTCCGAAACGAAGAACCGATCTTCGGGAAGCCCTAGAATGACGTGGGCGTTTTCGGAGTGTTTGATTGCTCCCGACTCACCGTGACCAGCGGCAGTGCCGGCGACTTCTGGAATGCCGCGGCCGATTTCGGTTTTGGCGATTATGAGCTGAGGCTTGCCGGTGGCCGCTTTCGCGTTGTCGAAGGCTTCGAGAACCGCGTCCAAATCGTGTCCGTCGATTGTCACTACACCCCAGCCCATCGCTTCGTAGCGCTTGGCGGTGTCTTCGCTTTGCGACTTCTCGGCCATCGCGTCGAGCGTGACGTCGTTGCTGTCGTAGAAAACGATGAGGTTGTCGAGATGGAGATGGCCCGCTAGCGCAGATGCTTCCTGTGAAACACCTTCTTGGATACAGCCGTCACCCGCCAGAGCAATGACGTGATTGTCGAGAATCGTGTGGGCGCCGGTGTTGTACTTGGCCGCCGCCATTTTCTGCGAAACCGCGAAGCCGACCGAGTTGCCGATACCTTGGCCCAGCGGACCGGTGGTGCTTTCCACGCCGGGCGTTTCCATGAACTCTGGATGCCCGGGAGTCTTGCTGTGAAGCTGACGGAAATTCTTGAGCTCCTCCAACGGCAAGTCGAATCCCGCGAGGTGAAGCCAGCTGTAGAGAAACATGCTGCCATGGCCGCCGGAAAGAACGAAGCGGTCGCGGTTAACCCAGCGCGGCTCGTCGGGATTCACATTCAAAGCGTAGCCATAGAGGACGGCGCCGATTTCAGCGGAGCCCAGAGGAAGCCCCACGTGACCTGACTTGCAGGCGTGGACCGCGTCGATGGCAAGTCCGCGAGCTTGATTGGCCGCTTTTTGAAGAAGTTCTTTATTCATTATAGATCCGGTGATGGCTGTCATTTAATCGAAGGCGAACAAACCAACCGAGCGCGCCCCAAGCCTCAAGAGCAAAATGGTTCGCGAAACGCGACGGCAGGCCAGAGCCCACGCCAAAGTCTCGGCGTAGCTACGTCGCGAATGCGGCGTTGATGGAAAAAAGGCTGCCCGATAGCGGGCAGCCTTTTTGAAAATTCGTTTCGATCCAGTCTGGAACTAGTGGCCTTTGGCGAGGCGCTTTTCCTTGACCTGCATCGCCTTCTTGCCGACGAGTCCGCGAAGGTAGTACATGCGAGCGCGCATCGTCTTGGATTCCTTTTCGATCTCGACCTTGGAGACGTTGGGGCTGTGGAGCGGGAACACTTTCTCGACGCCTTCGCCGTAAGAAATGCGGCGAACAGTGAACGTCTCCTGGATGCCTGAACCCTTGCGAGCGATCACGATGCCCGAGAAAATCTGGACGCGGCGCTTGTCGCCTTCTCTCACCAACGTGTGTACTTTGACACCGTCGCCCACTTTGAATGGAGGCACATCGGTCTTTAGTTGGTCTTGATTAAGTTCGTTTACGATCTGGTTCATTATGCTAATCCTCTAGTAAATCCGGTCTGCGTTTTCGCGTTCGTTCCTCTCGTTCCCGCTGTCGCCACTTCTCGATTTCCGCGTGATTTCCGGTCAGAAGAACCTCGGGAATCGGCATGTCTCGAAACACGGCGGGACGCGTGAATTGAGGAAAGTCGAGCAAACTGCCCTGGAAACTTTCGCTAGTCAATGATTTTTCTTCTCCTAAAAACCCGGGCAGAAAACGGCATAGGCAATCGATCAAAACCGCCGCCGCGAGCGTGCCGTTGGTGAGCACGTAATCCCCGATGCTGATCTCCTGATCGATCAGATTTTCGCGCGCCCGCTCGTCGATTCCCTCATAGTGGCCGCTCAGCAAAATCAGGTGCTCCTTCTTGGCGAGCGACTGGGCGATCTCCGGCGTGAGCGGATCGCCGTCGGGAGCCAAGTAGACTCTATGGGCGCCAGGCGTCTGCAGCTCCTCGATCGCGTCGAAAATCGGCTCGGGCATGACAACCATTCCGGCCCCGCCGCCAAACGGGCGGTCGTCCACCTGCTTGTGCTTGCCCTTGGCCCAGTCGCGGAGATTGCGGACATTGATCGAGACGACTCCGTTGGTCTGGGCGCGGCCCATCATGCTTTCCGACAGGAAGCCGTCGAGCATCTGGGGGAAAAGCGTGAGAACGTCGATTTTCATTCGAGGAAGGTTTTCTATTAGAGCGATCTGTCCCGCAAGCGGAAATGCGAGACGGGACTGCTGAAATTTTTGTCGGTTGCCCTACCTTGACTCCCGGACACGAAAAAACCCGGCGTTTCGGCCGGGCTTGGAAATTCTCCCTATAGGGTGAAGCTTAAGCTTCCGCTTCGGCAGCGACTGGCGCTGCAGGAGCAGCCGCTTCACTACGCGCTCTCTTAATGAGGGCGTTGGTCGTATCGGTTGGCAGCGCGCCGACTGACATCCAGTAATCCGCTCGCTCGACGTCTAGCGTGAGCTCGATTTGCTGGCCTTTCGCCCGCGGGATGTACGTGCCGAGCTTCTCGACGAAGCGACCGTCGCGACGGCCACGAGCTTCCGCGACCACTACGCGGTAAATGGGATTGTGGGTGGCTCCACCTCTCTGGAGTTTGATCTTTAAGGCCATGTTTTAGTGTCCTGGAAAATTCGGAAAAGAGCAGGACGATTTAGCAAAATTGGATCTTGTCAAGCAACATCCAATCCAATGTTGTTCCTCGCCTATGCTTAGAGCAGGTATCGTCGGTCTCCCCAACGTTGGCAAGTCCACATTATTCAACGCCTTGACGCGCACGCGCAAAGCGGAGTCCGCAAACTACCCGTTTTGCACGATCGATCCGAACATCGGCGTCGTCAACGTGCCGGACGAGCGGCTCGGCGTACTCAAGGAAATCGCCAAGACCCAGGTCACGATTCCGGCCGCCATCGAGTTCGTCGACATCGCCGGGCTCGTCGAAGGCGCCAGCAAAGGCGAAGGCCTCGGAAACAAGTTCCTCGCGAACATCCGCGAAGTCGACGCGATCGTCCAGGTCGTGCGTTGCTTCGAGAACGACGACATCATCCACAACATGGGCTCGGTCGATCCGATTCGCGATATCGAGATCGTCAATACAGAGCTCGTGCTCGCCGACCTCGAGTCCGTCGAGCGCCAGCGCGAAAAGGCGATGAAGAAAGCCCGCGGCAACGACAAGGAGGCTCAAGCGATTTGCGCCGTGATCGACCATTTGCTGCCTCACCTCAACGAAGGCAAGCCCGCCAATACGCTCGAAGTTTCCGACGACCAAGCCGCCGTCATGAAGGGCCTGCACCTTCTCTCCTCCAAATCGGTCATCTACGCGGCGAACGTGATGGAGGACGATCTCGCCGATTCCGAGTCCAACGAGATGGTCGCCAAAGTCCGCGCCTACGCCAAAGAAAGCCAGGACGCGGGCTGCGTCGTTATCAGCGCTCAAATCGAGTCGGAGCTCATCGACTTGAGCGAGGAGGAAGCGAAGGAATTTCTGGCGGATCTCGGCGTCGACGATTCCGGAATTTCGCTTCTAATAAAAGAGACCTACACGTTGCTCGGACTAGAGACCTATTTCACCGCGGGCGAAAAGGAAGTTCGCGCATGGACTTTCACCCATGGCATGCTCGCTCCGCAAGCGGCAGGTGTCATCCACACGGATTTCGAGAAGGGCTTCATCAAAGCCGAAGTGGTTTCCTACGAGAATCTGAGCGAGCTGGGCAGCGTATCGGCCGCCCGGGACGCGGGCAAATACCGACTCGAAGGCAAGGAATATCCCTTTAAAGACGGGGACGTCGCGCTTTTTCGCTTCAATACCTGAACCTCGCCCGCGATTCTCGGTCTTGTAGACGGAGGTCGTTATACAGCCCATTTACAGAGCATTGTCTTTTTTCGAGCGCGAATCGCTCTCAGAGCTAGGTAATTGCCACCCATTCGCAGCCAATCGCTTAAGCCGAGCGTGGTATACAGCGTTAAATTACGCGATAGCTTCCTTGTAATTCGAACGAAAATCATGATTAATTAAAAGCGTTCATGTTGTACGACCGCCCATACATGCGTCCCGATCAGAATCTCAGGTCCAGAAACCTGATTTTCGGGCTGATTATTTTCAACGTCATGATGTACGCCGTCCAGCTGATGGCGGGAAAAGGCTACACGGAACTGTTCGCCCTGACCTCAAACGCCGGCGGCGGGCCACACATTTGGAGTTTTCTCACCTATTCTTTCCTCCACAGCCCGATGAACATGGGCCATATCGTCGGAAATATGATCGGCGTCTTCTTCCTCGGCCGGGCATTGCTGCCTGAGCTGGGCGAAAAGCGGTTCTTGCAGCTCTATTTCGGATCCACACTGACAGGGGGCATCCTCTGGTACATAGTTAGTTTCGTCTCGGGAGCGAACTTGGTGTACGGCGCATCGGGCGCTGTTTTCGGCCTGATCACCTGTTTCGGGCTGATGTAC
>JAJFLS010000285.1 GCA_021772595.1 Opitutales bacterium | reverse complement strand
GTGGCTCCAGGTGTCGTAGGCTTTTTCGAGTTCGTCTTTTCCGAAGTCGTATTGGCGGATGCCTTTCTTGGCTTCGTCGGTCTTGAAGAAACTCGGGTCGGCCATCTTGGTTTCCAGTTCTTTTTGATTCGCTTCGATCGTGGCGATCTGGGCTTCGAGCTCTTCGCTGCGCCTTCTGAGAGGACTGAGCTCTGCGACCATAGCGGCGCGTAGTCGGCGGCGTTCTTTGGGGGAGATCGTTTGGGCTGCTGTGGCTGAGAACGCCGTTTCTCCTGTTAGAGAACCCGTCTTCGAGCTGTTTTCCAGCTGCTCGATGTGACGGAGATAATTGGATACGTTGCCGGGGAAAAGCGATAGGCCGTTTTTTCGGACTTCGAGAGTTTTGGTTACGATCTGGTCGACGAAGGCACGGTTGTGGGAGACGATCAGAAAAGCGCCTTCGTAGCTGTTGAGCGCTCGCTGGAGCGCTTCTTGCGAGCGCATGTCCAGATGGTTGGTCGGCTCGTCGAGGATGAGGAAGTTCGCTTGCTGGGTCAGGATCTTGGCGAGGGCGAGGCGATTGCGTTCCCCGCCGGAGAGGACGCTGGTTTTTTTGAATACGTCGTCTCCTTGAAAGAGAAAGGCTCCGAGAGCGGTGCGCAGCTGGGTGGTAGTCTGGCCTGAGTTCGCGCGTTCGAGCGTTTCGAGGACGGTATGGTTGGGGTCGAGCTCGTTGGCTTGGTGCTGGGCGAAGTAGGAAACGATCGTATTGTGGCCGAGCTTGCGTTCTCCGCTTTGGAAGGGCTCCACGGCCGCCATGACTTTGGCGAGGGTGGATTTGCCGGCCCCATTGACGCCGACGACGGCTATGCGGTCGCCGCGCTCGATGCGAATGGATGCGTTTTGGATGACGTGAAGATTGCCGTAGGATTTGGAGAGGTTCTCCAGTTCGATGATGGTCTGGCCGCTTCGCGGGGCGGGAGGGAAGGTGAAGGCGATGGTGTTTTCTTCGCTCTCGATCTCGATGCGCTCTACTTTGTCCAAGGCTTTGACGCGGCTTTGCACCTGGCTCGCTTTGGAGGCTTTGTAGCGGAAGCGGTCGATGAACTTCTCGGTGCGCTCGATTTCTTTCTGCTGGTTCTTGAAGGAGCGGACGAGCTGCTCCTTGCGGACGCGGCTTTGTGTTTCGTACTTGGAGTAGTTGCCTTGGTAGATATTCAGGTTTCCTTGGGTGAGTTCGAAGGTGCGTTGGCAAAGTTCGTCGAGGAAAGCACGGTCGTGCGAGACCATGAGGATAGAGCCTTCGTAGCGTTTTAAGTAGTTTTCGAGCCAGCGCTGGGAAACGATGTCGAGGTGATTGGTGGGCTCGTCGAGAAGTAGTAAAGAAGGCGAAGCGAGGAGGAGTTTGGCGAGGGCGATCCGCATTTGCCAACCGCCGCTGAACTCGCTGGTCGGGCGTTGCATGTCGGATTGCTCGAAGCCGAGACCGTGCAAAACGGCTTCGATGCGCGAAGGGAGTTTTTCGGCGTCGTGGTTTTCGAGCTCGCGTTCCCAAGTTCCGATCAGTTCCAGAGTTTCGTGATACTCCTCGGAAGCGGTATCCATTTCTTGGAGTTGATGGCTGGCTTCTTCGACTTTGGCGTTGAGGCTGATGATATTCTCGAATGCGGATTCCGCTTCTTGATAGAGCGTTCTTCCGGCGGCGATTATCCCGTCCTGCGGCAAGTAGCCGATGGTGACGTATTTCGCTTTGTCGACAGATCCGCCGTCAAGCTCTTCGAGGTCCGCGAGGATTTTGAGGAAAGTGGTTTTGCCCGCGCCGTTGGAGCCGACGAGTCCGATGCGGTCCTTGGCGCCGATGCTGCCGACCGCGTCACGGAAAATATAGCGCTCGCCGTATTGGAGCTTAAGATTTCTGAGCTGAATCATTGAATTGTGAATTTAGAATAGTGAAGGGTGAATTGTGAATGGTGAAATTTCACACTTCACTATTCATCATTCACCCTTCCTGCGAGCGCAGCGAGCAGAGCCTCCCAAGGGAGGGTCGCGCAGCGGATTCGGCTGGGAAATTCTTTTACGCCGGAGAGAGCGATCAGGTCTTCGTTTTCGGAAAGCGCGAGCGAGTCTTTGGAGTCTTTAAGGAGGTCGATGAGCGAGCGGGCGAAGGACTTGCTCTCTTCTTGGGCTGATCCGCCGACTTTCTCGGTCAGCATCGACGCGGAAGCCATGCAGATGGAGCAACATTGGGCTTCGAAAGTGGCATGGGTGATTTGGTCGTGGTTAAAGCGCAGGTGTAGGTTGATGATGTCGCCGCAGAGAGGGTTCTTGATCTGCTCGGTAACGTCTGCCTCGGGCATCGGTTCGCGATTGAGCGGTTCGCGGCTGTGCTTCAAGAGCGTCTCTCTGTAGAGCGACTGGAGTTCGGGCTTCATCTTCGAACTAACCGAAGAGCTGGTTCACTTTGGCGAGGGCGTCGACGAGGGCGTCCACGTCTTCGTGATTATTATAGAGAGCGATCGAGGCGCGGGCGGTCGCGGTGATGCCGAATCGATTCATTAGCGGCTCGCAGCAGTGATGGCCCGTGCGGATGGCGACGCCTTCGGTATCGACGATGGTGCCGATATCGTGCGGATGGGCGTTTTCCATGGTGAAGGAAATGGCTCCGGATCGATTGGTGGGTTCGCCGATGAGCGTGACACCGGGAGTGTTTCGCAAGCGATCGGCGGCGTATTTGATTAGTTGTGACTCGTAGTCGTGAATCGTGTCGAGTCCGATCGATTCAATATAGTCGATGGCCGCGCTGAGCCCGATGCCGCCGGCGATATGGGGCGTGCCAGCTTCGAAGCGCGAGGGAGCGTCTTTGAATGTTGTGCCTTCAAAGGAAACGTGGGCGATCATGTCTCCGCCGCCTTGATACGGACGCATCTTGTCGAGCAGGGCGCGGCGGCCGTAGAAGCCTCCGATTCCGGTTGGCATAAACATCTTGTGGCCCGAGAAGACGAGGAAATCGCAGCCGAGCGCCTGGACGTCGAGCGT
>JAJFLS010000284.1 GCA_021772595.1 Opitutales bacterium | reverse complement strand
GAGACGGCGTACGCAGGCCCCATCATCGACTTCAACTACGGCCTTCAAGACAATATGCAGCTGAAGCTCGAAGTGCCTTGGCTGACCTTGGACGAAGACGGCCAGGAACAGGAGGACGGTTTGGGCAATTTTGAAACGGGGCTGAAGTGGCGCTTTTTGGATGAAGAAGCCGCCGGCGCCAGCATGTCCGTGTATCCGCAGATTGAATTCAACACCGTCAGCTCGTCGCGTAGAAAAGGACTCGTCGATCGAGGAATTGATCTCATCCTGCCGATGCAGATCGAAAAGACAATCGGCGACGTCACATGGAACACCGAATTCGGCTACGTCGTCCGCGAATACCACGACAACGAGTGGCTCTATGGCATCGCCGCCGGCTACAATCTCAGCGACACGCTCGAAGTGCTCGCCGAAATCAACGGCTCGGCCGACCAGGATTTCAACGACGACGAGCTCGTATTCAATTTCGGACTCGTCAAGGAGGTTTCCGAATCCTGCGCGATCCTGGCGTCCGTCGGCCGCAGCTTCCGTTCATCAAGTAGCGGAGAGCCCGAGCTGATCGCCTTTTTCGGCCTGCAGATTAATCGGTAGGCGGTAACCGACTAGTTGTTATTGAACCGCGAATGGACGCGGATAGGCGCGAATTTTGAAACGTATCAGGGGCGTCGCTCTAGACCAGGCGGAACGCAGTGAAGCCTGTTGCGGCGCCTGCGCAGGAAGATCGATACAGCTATCCGATGCGGTGGTCGGAACGACGCAGTCGCTCCGCTACGGACTGGAAATCAATTTGTAGCGGGACGCCTGCGTCGTTCCGAAGTTGGCCGCTCGGAAATCGGCCGCTAGCTTTTATCGATTCGCGAATATCCACGTCCATTTGTGGTTCAAATCGTTGGCTTCGTCTCCGCACCTCCGAGAACTCCGTGGATAATAAATTATCCGTGTAAATCCGTGCGATCCGTGGGCAAAGAAATTCTTATCTCAACGCCCACTCTTCCACCCTCACAGATTCTTGCCGATCAGCTTCTTGATCGGCTTGGCGAATAGCAGCAGAAGCGCTCCGCTTCCTACCGAGACCAGGACGATTTGCATAAAGAGCCCGGGCATCTCTTCCAGCGCCTCTGGATTGAAACGCCCCGCGATCAGTCCCGCGATCAGATTGCCGAGCGAAGCGCCCAGGAACCAAATCCCCATCATCTGGCCGACGAGTCTCTTCGGAGCGAGCTTCGTGACCGAGCTCAATCCGACCGGGCTGAGGCAAAGCTCGCCGAAGGTGTGCAGCATGTAGGTGAAGATCAGCCAATACGGTGCCGCCTCATTGCCAGCCGTCACCAGCTTGGCCGCGCCCACCATTATGAGAAAGCCAACGCCCAACAGCAGCAGCCCATACGCGAACTTGACCGGAATCGAAGGGTCAAGCTGACGCCGCGCGAGCCGAACCCACATCGACGCGAAAACTGGGGCGAACACGACAATGTAGAAAGGATTCAACGACTGGAACCAGCCCGCCGGAACTTCCCATCCAAACGCCATCCGATCCGTGTGGCGATCCGCGAAAAGATTCAGCGACGAGCCCGCTTGCTCGAACCCCGACCAAAACAGTGCCGAGGCGACAAATAGCATCACAATCACAATCGTGTGCTTCCGCTCGGTCAAATTGAGTTTGCCGAACGCGAAAATGTAGGCGAAATAAACCACCGCCAGCCCCACAATGACATAGGTCGTATTCTTGGCCAGCGCCAAGGCGTTGACTTTCAACACGCCTGTCAGGGCAAGAGCCACAACCACCGTTGCGATCAAGAGAAATCCAATGACTGGATACCACGCGCGATCTATTCCAGCGCCCGCTTGCTCGCCTCTCGAAGGAGCCGACGAATGGAGCCCAGCCTCCCCCAGCCGAGCCGCCGAATACCGATACTGGATCACACCTAGCAACATGCCAACGCCCGCCGCGCCGAAACCCATGTGCCAGTTGACCTCTTCTCCGAGATAGCTGCAAACCAGCGGCCCGAGAAACGCGCCGAGATTGATCCCCATGTAGAACAATGTGAACCCCGCGTCGCGCCGGGCGCCTCCTTCGGGATAAAGCTGACCCACGATCGCGCTAATATTCGGCTTCAACAAACCCGTCCCGACCACCACCAGAATGAGCCCGAGAAAAAACGTCGACGTGGCCGGGATCGCCAAAACGAAATGGCCCGTCGCGATGATCAGCCCGCCGATCCAAACCGATCGCTGCGCCCCGAGAAGCCGGTCCGCGATCCATCCGCCCGGCAGACAAACCAGATAGACGAAGGCGGTGTAGAGGCCGTAAATCGCATTGGCCGTCTTGTCGTCAAGCCCCAGCCCGCCCTTCTGCACGGCGTCGACCATGAACAGCACAAGCATCGCGCGCATCCCGTAGTAGCTGAATCGCTCCCACAGTTCCGTGAAAAAAAGCGTAGAAAGACCGCTTGGGTGACCAAACCAGGTCTTTGTCGAAGGGGAGTTCTGCATAATTCGAATCTTGGTTTTATCGGGGCGGTTTCTGCAAGCGATGCAGCAGGGGCAACAGGATCTCTCTATTTGTATCCAATATCAAATTTCTAAACGATTCCGGACCTTGTAGACCAAAACGAAGGTGCGCAACTAAAAGAAACCATCTATCCATCTGCAAAGCTTAAAACGAAAGAGCCTCCACGCCGAAGTCTCGGCATCAACTTAACTTGAACTGATGAGAATCCACACCGCGCTGCGTCGTAGCTACGCAGAGACTTCGGCGTGGAACATTTTCAAGGAACGAAATTTCCATCGCGGCTTTTTGTGATTGAAGATTCGGCTCTTCCATTGAGAGTAACCATCAAGCCTGTTACAAGTACGCTCTCTTAAGAGAATCATCCAATGACCTGTTACCCTACCCTTAGCCATCGCACGTGGACACCCATCGCGTGCCTATTTATTCACGCGTGTTTAGTCAACGCCGCCTATTCTCAGACTCAGTCGCCGCAGAACGACTACAACCAGGAACGCGCGGTCGAAAGCAATTCAGAGACCGCGCGAAACCGCATTGCTGAACTAAGATCGGAAATTGCTCGGCATGACGAGCTCTACTACAAGCGAGCGTCTCCCGAAATCAGCGACGCCGCCTACGATCAGCTCAAGCGGGAACTCCATCGCCTCGAAGAGGCCTTTCCCGAAATCGCAGCCGCCCTATCTGCTCCGCCGAAATTTGGCGACGATCGGACCGGTCGGTTTCCCACCTATCGGCATCACGCGTCCATGCTCAGTCTGGATAAGGCGTATTCAGATACTGAATTGAGGCGATTCCATGAGCGAGTCGCCAAGACGTCCGGAACCGAAGCGATCACCTATCTCGTCGAACCAAAAGTCGACGGCATCGCCATAAGTGTGACATACGAGAACGGAAAATTCGTCCGCGCCGTCACACGCGGCGACGGGACCGAAGGCGACGATATCACCGAAAACGTTCTTACGATCCCTTCCATCCCTCGAGAGTTTCCACGAAAAACCCCGACCGGCGATACCATCCCGATCCCAAGCCTAATCGAGCTGAGAGGCGAAATCTACGTCACTTTCGCGGCATTCGAGCAGATCAATCGCCAACAAGAATCCTCTGGCGAGCCCATGTTCGCGCATCCCCGAAATCTGGCCGCAGGCTCCGCGAAACTAAACGATTCAAGCGAAGTCTCTCAGCGGAGGCTTTCAGCCGTTTTTTTCGGATACGGAGCGTACGAGCCATCGACCACAGAGCCCGAAACGCAGCAACAATTCTACAAGAACGCTCGCGCTTGGGGCCTGCCAGTCCTGGAGAACATTCGAATCGCCAAAGGCTTCGATGAAGCAATAGCGGCGATCGAAACGCTGAAAGAAACCCGCCTCGAACTTCCCTTCCCCACCGACGGCGCTGTTCTCAAAGTCGATTCGCACGCCCTTCAACGCCAGCTTGGTAACGCCCAACACGCGCCCCGCTGGGCCATGGCCTACAAATTCGCCGCCGATCAAGCGGAAACGCGTCTCCTCGCAATCACGCTCCAAGTCGGCCGAACCGGCCTGCTCACGCCCGTCGCCGAACTCGAACCGATAAATCTGTCCGGTAGCCAAGTCGCCCGGGCAACGTTGCACAATCACAACATCATCGAGCAAAAAGACATTCGCATCGGCGATTACGTCTACGTCGAAAAATCGGGCGAAATCATTCCCGCCATCGTCGGCGTAAACCTCGCCAAACGCCCGGCGAACAGCCAGCCCTATGCTTTTCCCGAAAATTGCCCATCCTGCAGCACGAGCATCAATGAATCCCCTGACCACTGCCCTAATGACAGTTGCCCCGCCCAACTGCAACGGCGACTCGAATACTTCGCCTCCAGTCAATGCGTGGACATCAAGGGACTGGGGCCCGCCAAGATCGAAGCTCTGATCGCGAATGGCTGGGTGACAAGCATCCCAGACATCTACTACCTCCAGAAAGAGAATCTCCTAACCCTAGGCGAGGATCTCACCGTATCCACAGATCAACTCCTTCTCGCTATCGAACGAAGCAAACAAGCCGAACTCTGGAGATTTATCAACGGACTCGGCATTCTGCAAATCGGAGAAGCGAGAGCGAAGACCCTCGCCAAAACATTCGGAAGCCTCGAAGCGCTCACGATCGTCTCGCCAAAAGACTTCGAAGAAAACGGACGTGCCGCCAATGCCCCTTTTGGACCGGCGACCCAAGGCGCGATCCTCGAGCATTTCGCTCTGTCTGAAAACCGGGAATTGGTCACAGAACTCATCGAAATCGGCGTTCGGCCCGCCGCCGAGACGAAGAAATTCGAGAGTCCAAAACAGCTGCTCTCGAACCAAATATTCGTCCTCTCCGGGAAACTCCCGACGCTCACTCGCCAGCAAGCGACCGCTCGCATCGAAGCTGCCGGCGGAATCGTCCGCAGCGCCGTCAGCGGCAAAACCGACTATCTCGTCACCGGCGAAAATCCCGGAGCGAAAATCACCCAAGCAAGCGACCGCCGCATCCCCATCATCAGCGAGGCAGAGCTGCTCCGAATGCTCGAACAAGATCAGTAACCTGAAGTCGGTAGGGAGGACTGGCTCGGTCCTCCGCGCTAGAAGCATATTCGGAGGACTGAGCCAGTCATCCCTACCATTCGAATGCGCCATTGCCCAATACGCCGCGATCCGCGACTCAATCTTGTAGCGGAACGACTGGCACCCGCGCACAGGCGTCAACTTAAGTG
>JAJFLS010000283.1 GCA_021772595.1 Opitutales bacterium | reverse complement strand
CGGGATATCGCCACGCTGGCCCTAACTGCCGGCGTGTTTCTCTGCGGCAGCCAAGTCGAAGCAGCGGAAGAGTGGGCGGTGGAAGCGCTCCTGCTCTACAGTTCGGGATCTCCGGAGATCAACGATCTCAGGGCGCGGAGCACGGGGAACGAGCGGCTGCGAACCTACGCGAAGGCCCTGGAAGTCATGTTTCGCCAACCGCTGATGGAGGAGAACGCGCTTTTGGCGAAAACGAGATTCGACACTCTCTTCGACATCAATCCGAACGACGATGTCGGTCTCGCTTCGGCGTACTATTTGGCTCAAATCTTCCATCGCCACTTGGATCGGCCGGACATCGATTCGGCTCGGGCGGCCTATCGATACATTTTCGAGAACTATCCGCGGCGTTTTTTCGGCGAGCTCGCGTTTCTCAAGTACCTGCTGATCGAGCTCAATGATGGAGACGACCCGCTGGGCGAGAGGCTCAGGCGCTTGGAGACTATGGGCGACCAGCTCGTTATTCCTGACATGCAGCGCGGATTTCATCGGTCGATCGGAGAGGCTTACCGCACGTTCGGGTTATCCGATGAAAAGGCATTCGAGCATTTGAAAGCGGCTTACGACATCGAGGCGACCGTTCCTGAAGCGCAGGTGGATCTGATGCTGACGGTCGCCGATCTCGCGGAATCGCTGGGCAAGGTGGACGTCGCCATCGGCGCTCTCCAGAAATTCCTCAAAGCGGCCCCGCGCGATGAGCGTCGCGCGTCAATCGGACTGCGAATGGCCGAGCTGAAGCGGCAAATGGCTAATTGAGGGTTTCGCGAGCGATCGGAACGACGCAGTCGCTCGGCTACGGGTAGTTGAGTGATCGTATCTATTTAGGTCCCGGTTGGCTTAGAAAGTGTCCAATAAATTAGTGTAGGAGCGGGTTTACCCCGCGATATATCCGATCGACAGAAGGGAAAGAGTTATCGCGGGATAAACCCGCTCCTCCCATTAGAGAGCTGCGCGTATTGCGACTTTTCAGGCGCTTGCCACTCGGTTCAAATAGTATTGGAGGCCGGCTTGCCTTCGCGGTAGCAGAGTTCGGCGAGCATATTCAGATAGCGGGTCGTGTCGCCCTTCAGGCTTTTCAGCTGCTCGGGGCTGTAGCGCCACTGCCAGTTGCCCTGCGCGACGCCGGGAGTGTTGAAACGGCCTTCGCTGTCGAGGCTGAGAATGTCTTGCAAGGGAATGACCGAAAGCTTGGCGACGGACTTGTAGGCGGCTCTCAACATATCCCAGCCGATATTCTCGCCGCTCACATCGAAGTAGCGTCGCGCGTGGTCTTGGGCGTTCTTGTCGAGGGATTCGTACCAGCCTAGGCTCGTGTCGTTGTCATGGGTACCTGGGTACAGCACGGTATTGGATTGGACGTTGTGGGGCAGGTAATAGTTGTCCGACTCTCCGCCAAAAGCGAATTGGAGAATGGCCATCCCGGGCAGGCCGGTGTCGCGTCGCAATTCGCGCACGCTGTCGGTTAGCTCGCCGAGATCTTCGGCGATGAGCTTGCAGTGTTTGACCTTCTTTTTGATCACGTTGAAAAAATCGATTCCGGGCCCGTCCGCCCACTTGCCGGTCTTCGCGGTTTTGGAGCCGTAGGGAATCTTCCAGTACGAATCGAAGCCGCGGAAGTGGTCGATTCTCACCACGTCGTACATGTCGAAGTTGGCGTTTAGGCGATCGATCCACCAGGAGTAGCCGTCGGCTTTGAGCGCGTCCCAGTCGTAGAGCGGATTTCCCCAGAGCTGGCCGTCTTCCGAGAAATAGTCCGGCGGGCAGCCAGCTACGGCGATCGGCTTGCCGGTTTTCTTGTCGAATTGGAAGAACTGCTGATTTTGCCAAACGTCGGCGCTGTCCATCGCGACGAAGATCGGGATGTCGCCGATGATTTGAACGCCGCGTTTTTTCGCGTGGGCCCGAACCTCGTTCCATTGCCCGAAGAAAAGGTACTGGTAGAATCTCTGAGCGTCGATCTCTCGCTCGAGCTTTTCGCGGAGCGCGTTTTCCGGGGCTTCCTGGTAGCTCAGGAATTCGGCTGGCCAATCGAACCAGGGAGCCCCGTCGAAATGCTGCTTCAAGGCTTGGAAGTACGCGAACGGCTCCAGCCAGTGAGCGTTCTTGTCTTTGAATGCGTCGAAGCTCCCGTAGGGGAGGATCTTCTTTTCGCCGCGAACGAAGGTCTCGTAGACCGCATCGAGCACGGGCCATTTCGCATTGTACAACGCTCCGTAGTCGACGAAAGAGCGAGGCAGAGTCGAGAGGTCTTCGAGGATGCTGTCGTCCAGAAGTTCCTGTGCGTTCAGCGCGCGCAGGGAAATCAGATAGGGATTACCTGCGAAGGAAGAGAACGACTGGTAGGGCGAATCGCCGAATCCAGTCGGCCCGAGCGGACAGATCTGCCAGTACTTGAAACCGGCGTCTGCTAGGAAATCGATGAACTCGAAGCAATGGTTGCTGAGCGTGCCGATGCCGTAGTCGCCCGGAAGCGAGGTGGGGTGCAGCAGTACGCCTGCGGCTCTGTGGTCTAGCCAGTTGAATAACGGTGATTTCACGTGTGGTCTCTCGATTTCTGTAGTTGCTGAAGTTCGCGTTCAAAGTCGAAGCTCCTTGCTTGTGCGAAGTGCTACAAAAGGACTCGATCCGCAAACGGCAAGGTTTTGATTAGAGAGTGCCCAAAAAGCATGCAGATTGGTAAGGAGGACTGAGCCGGTCCTCCCTACCTTTTGAAATTTAGAAACCAACCTTTCGGACACCCTCTTAGTGATTTCTGTAGTTTTTACTCAAGCCGAAGCACGTGTCGGGCGCTTGATTTTCGATGGTTCGGATAGAGGGATTTCGCGCGTCGATTCTCGTTAAGAAATGTCCGCTTTGTGACGATCTATTGTATGTTCGACTCGAATATCTTCTACAATAGAAACAACGGATTACCGACAAACCTTCACACGATGAAGTATCTCGGGTCGATGCAAGCCGAAGGCTGCCTCGGTGGCCTTCGGCTTGATTCGTTTTTTTAGCAGTCGCGGAAGTCGCTTCGGATATCGGTCGAGTGAATACGGCCGTCGTTTCGTCGTCACATTTTCGTAGACACGCCTCTTGATTGGCCGCAGAAATAAGGCCAATGGAGATTGCGGTCACGTTCGTCAGGTCGGTTTTGGGGATGGGACTGCTGATTTGGTTTTGCTATTGTTTAAGCGAAAACCGCGAGCGAATTCGCTGGAAGCTAGTTGTCTATGGTATCGGGCTCCAAATCGTACTGGCCATCTTGATACTTAAGATGTCGTTTTTTCATGACTCGGTCCGCGCGGTCGCGTCGTTTTTCAACACGCTGGTCGGCTTTAGCAACGAAGCGGCGGCGTTTCTTTTCGGCACGCTGGCGACTGATTCGGACGGGCTCTTCGGCTTCGCGTTCACGGTGTTGCCGACGATCATTTTCTTTTCGGCGTTTTCCGCGATTCTGTATTACTTGAGAATTTTGCCGTGGATCGTTTTCGGATTCGCTTGGATGCTGAACAAGACGATGCGATTGACTGGAGCGGAGAGCCTGGCGGCCGCGGCGAACATCTTCATCGGCCAGACGGAAGGGCCGCTCGTGATCCGGCCTTACTTGAAGGGGATGAATCGTTCGGAGATGATGGCTCTCATGACGGGCGGCATGGCGACAATCGCCGGTGGAGTGCTGGTGATTTACATGAGCGTTTTGGGGGGCGGATCGGAGGAAGCCGCGATCGCGTTTGGGCATCATCTGTTGACCGCGTCGATTTTGAGCGCTCCGGCCGCGATGGTGGCCGCGAAGATAATCGTGCCGCAAACCGAGTCGATCGATGGGCAGCTTGAGTTTCCAAAAGATCGGATGAGCGAGAGCTTGCTGGATGCGGCGACGAAGGGAACGACCGATGGAATCAAGCTGGCCTTGAACGTCGGGGGGATGCTGATCGCATTCACGGCATTGGTGGCGTTGGCGAATTGGCTCGTCTCCGGCGCTTTAGGAGGATGGACGGGTTTGAATGACTGGGTCGTTTTCGCGACCGACGGCAAATTCGAGGCGTTTAACTTCTCGTTCATCGTGGGCGTTTTGAGCGCTCCCTTCGCGTGGATAATTGGGGTAGCGTGGAGCGATTGCCTGATCGTGGGGCAACTCCTTGGCGAACGGCTTGTGCTCAACGAATTCATCTCCTATCTGAGTCTCGCGAAGTTCCAGGAGGAAGGAGCGTTTAGCGATCCAAAATCCGTTGTGATTGCGACTTACGCTCTGTGCGGATTCGCGAATCTAACTTCAGTAGGTATCCAAATTGGTGGGATTAGCGCTTTGGAAAAAACTCAGCGACCGGTTCTTTTGAAGTATGGAATCAAATCGCTGATCGGCGGAATGTTGGCGTGCTATATGACTGCGATCATCGCGTCGAATCTCGTTTCGATTTAACTCGTAAGAAAATTGATGTGGCTCAAAGAACTGAATACAAAGTTTATCTAGCGGGAGAATTGTTCGATTTCAAGCATCTCGCTGGAAACGCGTTGCTCGGGGAGGCTCTAGAGGAACGTTCCGGTGGGCGATATGGAATCGTCCTGCCGCAGGATCTGGAGCTACCGTCGCTCGAGTCGAAAGCGATTCGCGATGTGGACTACTTGGAGCTGCTCGATTGCGATGCGGCGATTTTCCAATTCGATGGATCGGACCTCGACTCTGGGACCGTTGCGGAGTTCATGACGGCGAAGATCGCGGACATCCCGTCGGTGATTTTGAGGACGGATCTGAGACGTTCGGGAGATCGCAACTCGCGGCCCTGGAATTTGATGTGCGATTCGTTCACGCGAACGGAGGCGCTCGTTGTGGACGCGATGGCGCTTTACTCGGAATTGTCGAAGCGCGAGGGAGCTACGGCGATTCAGGCCATTCAATCGGTTGTGGAGAATCTAGCGACGATGTTGATCGAGAAGCTGGATACAGTTGTAGCGAGCGCGAGAGTATTGAGCGAGGGTGAGCGAGCGACTGTGATGAATCTGATTGCGAAGACGTATGACTTGGGGAACATGCAGCAAATCGAAAAGCTGTAGGGGCTTCGCTTGCGAAGACCGCAGAAGCAACCAAAACTCTCCCTACGCGGTCTTCGCGAGCGAAGCCCCTACAATTAGCCCTCATCGTAATCGAACCTAATTAGCTGTTTCAAAGAGAACGAGGCGTGGAAAACCGGGGCGCTTTCATTTGGCTGGGTATTGAATAAGGACGAGTTGACTTGAAGGAAAGAGCGTGTTGATTGGGTTCTATGAGTAGGACTTACATGGAAAAGAGAGTGATTAAGGCGGGAAAGGAATTGTGCAATTCCCGTATCGGCCAGAAGGGTACAGTGATCACTGCTGATGATATTAGGGCGCTAAAGGTGAAGACGTTCGCTCCGGCGGTCCAGATTACTTATATCAGTCTCGGGGTGATTCTATTCGTATTTGGTTTATGGGTGCAATACACTTTCGGCAACATGGCGACTTCGCTGGGGCTGGTTCTAATCGGGTTTATGAATATCGCGTTTGGCGTGCAGGGGCGTCCTAAGATGGTTTCCCAAATTGATGGGCTGGATCTTATGGACATTACCGCGGAGATTGTGAATTCGTTCGTTGCGGAGCAGGAGAGCTCGCGCGAAAAAGGGATTTAGCGACAGGCTCGGGATTTCCTTTGCATGAATGAATAGAGCGCTTAGAGAAGATAGGCGAAGAGTGGCATGATTTTATGAAAGTTCTAGCGATCGAAATTGCGGAGGCGATTGAAAAGGAAATCGCGACGTTCCTGAAGGATTGGGGCGGTGGCTATGCTATGCGGTTCACGCGGTTTATCGACCTGGGGGGGAAGCAGACCGATCTGTACCTGTATCCGCCGAAGGCGGGCGCGTCGCCATGGTGCGTCATCCGGATAAGATCGGTTTTCAAGAGCGATCAAGGCGAGTGCATGCAGTACTTCGTGAATCTTCCGGCTACAGGGATGAATTTGGATGACGTGTTGGTGTCGCCGGAGATCTGGAAGCTGCCCAAATTGACGGACAGGATTTTGAAGTTTCTTAAGGCGGACCTGCTGATCAAAGTTAACGAGGGCTCGGGCGCTTTGGAGGGAGGCGGGCTTGCGTTGGAGTCGGATGCTTCCTTGCCGTCGGGGCCAGCTGAGTCTTCGCAAACCGAAGAGGAAGAGGATGAAGATGTGGATACTTCTGGAATTCTTGCGCCGGACGGTGGGGGTGAAGAAGAGTCAGCGTTTGATCCGATGGATATTATTGCGGCGGCCCAGGCCAACGCGGATGGCGGAGATTCAGCGGCCGATTTCGATCCTGAATCAGTAATCCAGCAAGCGAATCAAGAATCGGGAGAAGAGGAATCGACTGGAGTAGAACGCAGCGAAGAAGCTGCTAGCGACGAGGAATCGAGTGAGGAGCCTGCTAGCTCGGAAGAGGCCGCAGAAGATGAATCGAGCGAAGAATCTGCAGACGAAGCGGCGAGCGAGCAGCCTGCCAGCGAAGAACCTGCTGAGGCCGCGGTGAAAGAAGAGTCTGGCGGCGACGAATCAAACGACGAATCTGGCGGCGAAACACCGGGCGACGACGCGAGTGCGGAAGAGTCTGGATTCAACCCGGAAGATGTTATCAAAGAGTGACCGCGCGCTCACGACGGTCGCAGTAAACCGCGGCTAGCTAGCGACTGCGGCAAGGATTTCATCCAGCGACTTGCTCACGTTCTCGCGAGTGTCTAGGATGTCCGCTTCGCTTAGGCCGATTTGATCGCGGCGCGCATCGGCTTGCTCCCAATAGGTCTTTTCGCCTGGAAGCGTTTTACCGAGTTCATCAGCCGTTGCCCCGGCCAGATTGAGTAGAACTGTAATGGTCGATGGACTGGCCGCTTTTTCGGGTTCGTATTGGTATTGGATCGAAGCGGCGGTTTCGGGAGCGAAATTCCAAGAGCTCAGGAGAAATCGGGTGACGTCTGGATTCGTGGTTCCAAAGTTGTACTCCTCCCATTCTAGAAGCGGCAGGCCTTCGCCATTTGGGTAGCGAGGGAATTCCGGATCTCCTTTCGCGCAAAGATCGATGACCATTTTGCCCATGGACCGAAGCAGTCCGAGAGTGTAGGCATCCTGCTCGTCTAGACCGAGCTTCCGAGCCAGGAACTCCATGGCCATCGCGCAGCAAAGCGAATTCTCCCACATCAACGATCCTTCGAGATTGTAGGTGTTGTTGCGTTTAGTGAAAACGCTCGAAGCGGCTGCCATGCCGACAAGTTTGAAGAGCTCGCGAAATCCGATGCGGTTGATGGCGTCGTCGAGGTTGTCGATCGGGTCGCCTTGGTTGAACATGACGCTGTTGCTCAGTCGGAGCACCTGAGTGGTCAGTGAGGCGTCAGAGTTTACGAGCTCGGTGATGTCTCCTAGATCGGTGTTCGTATCTCTGAGCATCTTTCCGAGCTTTCCGAAAATCTGTGGCGAAGGCGGCAGTTGATTGGCTGCTTCTTTGAGATCTGCAGGCGAGATGGCGGTCATGTGGGAGTGAGTGTCGTAAAGTCGTTAGGTTAGGGTATCGGTGGAAAGGAAGTCAGTCTTGATAAGATTTATTCGGCGGAATTCCTGAGTCGATGGAAATGTGGAGAGTGAGGCAAGTTTCCGATTAACTTGTCATTTCGCGACGCCTTCCGGATAAGTCTCGATCATGGAGCATTCTTTCGTCCTCAAGCGCCGCGTCGCGTTTCACGAAACGGATATGGCGGGCCTCGCTCATTTCTCGAACTTCTTTCGTTGGATGGAAGAAGCGGAGCACGGTTTTCTCGATTCGATTGGCCTGGCGCCTGTCGTGAAGGATCGCGCGACTTTCTGGGGATGGCCTCGGAGCAAAGCGAGCTGCGACTACAAGGAGCCGCTCCGATTCGGCGACGCCTTCGATTGCGAACTCGTCGTGAAGCAGATAAAAATGAAGTCGGTGGTGTACAGGTTTCGCTTCACGCGATCCGATGATTCCGCGGCGAATCGCTTGATCGCCAAGGGCGAGATGACGAGCGTTTACGCGAAGTTCGACGTTGAGAAGGATACCATGTTCGCCTTGGATCTTTCCGAAGAGCTTTTGTCCCGCATCGAAGAGATGCCGGGCGCGGCTGTGGTTGGAAGCGCGTGACGCGATCGAATATGAGTGCTCGACCTTCGCTTTTTCGTCTGATTTCCGCGGTCAATGGCTGGAGCCTCGTTGTCGCGGGAGGACTGTCGTTGATCGTGTCGTTGTTCGCAACCGCGTGGGCGGGGGTGCTAGTATCGCTCGCGGCGGCGGCTCATGGCACCTTTGAGCTTTTGCTCCGAAAGAAGATGGCTGGAGAAGATAGGGTGGCGATCGCTCGGCGGATGGCTTTGAATCAGCTAGGACTCGCGGCGAGCCTCAGCCTCTATTTCGCCTATCAATTCGCCACGCTCGACGCGGCGGCATTGTCGGAGATGATTTTGAAATCGCCGCTGTACGATGAGCTCGTACTCTATTCCGACCTAACAGGTATCCAGATTTTCAGTTCGCTTCCGACGATCGTAGGCGTTTCGTACGCGGTGGCTGCAGCCGTGGCTTGGCTCGTTTGCGGAGGAACGGCTCTGTACTACTGGCTTCAGGGGAAGGGCGCGGCGGACGTGTCGAAATTAGATCGCGTTGAGTGATTTATCGAGTGTAGGAGCCTGCTTGCAGGCGATTAATTCCCTGGGCCATAGCGAAGAATATCGCCAGCAAGCAGGCTCCAACAATTGAGAATCGCTTTAATCCCCACTAGCATTTCTCGCCTCGGGCGCGGATGATGAGCATTTGCTTTTTCTGGACTTTGCCGCGTTGGAATTTGTTTTCGGCTAGTTGGGTGAGCGTGTCCCAGTCTTCTTCGGACGGGGCGAAAGTCTCCCATTCTTCGAATCGAGCGGCTTGTCGATGGAAGGTAAGCTGAGAGCCGAAGAAGCGCGCTTCGATTTTCAGTTTACCCAATTCCGGGTCGCGTTTGTTCCATCCGATGGGTCTTGGCATTAGATCCGATATGGCGGGATTTTCGTTGGATGCAACTTTTGCTTTGATCGCGTGTTCGAGAAGGAGAGACTGACTAATAAGTCGATGTAGGGGCTTCGCTTGGTTTGGCGAGTTTTCATCACGAATTAAGAGACGCGGGATATGGATTTAACTTTAGCAAGCGGGATTTGGACGGACTGGTTTTTCGTCATGATCGATTGGTTCAAGGCGATGGGGCCGTATGTCTGGGCGTCGATTGCCTGGGGGGTGTTGATCAGTTCGATCTTTTTCGGATTGATCGGCGTGTTCGTACCGGTGATCCCTGGCGCGATCGTGCTCTTCGGTGGCGGGTTGGTTCACAAGCTGATGCTCCCGGAGGTTTTTTCCTGGTGGTTGATCGGCGCCCTGGGGGTCTTCATGGTCCTGGACCGGGTGGTCGACATGTTCGCGACGGCGGCGGGGACCAAATGGTTTGGCGGAACGAAATGGGGAATTATCGGAGCCTTGG
>JAJFLS010000282.1 GCA_021772595.1 Opitutales bacterium | reverse complement strand
GGAGTCCGGGTCGATATTCAAGGACACGATGATGCGTTCGAGATTTACGATGTGGAAAAGGATTTGAAGGAGATTCACAACCTCGCCGGCACGAGCGATTACTTCGTTGAACTTCAGCAGCGAATGAAAGATCGCACGCTCCAAATACGGCGTCCGAATCCAGACAATGTCCGCCCTTACGATGAGGAGCTGGTTCCGTCCCTCGAAGTTTCAGCGACTCGGCCCGGGGCGCGATGGGTGTCGTACTTAGGCGATTTTCCATGGGTGCCGAAGTTCTGGAATGTGGCGCCGCAGAGCATGGGAGGCGTTACGCGGTTAACGGTCAACGTGGGATCGGAGGACGGCGCCGTTGTCTACTTGGGGCATTTGAAAGCGCCTGCGGATGGTGAATACACGTTTCATTTGAAAACGGATACGGGCGCCGTACTGCGTATCCACGAAGCGAACATCATTGATGCGGACTTTGGCTACGAAAGCGGCGAAACGATTTCGGCTAGCGTGAAGCTCGAGGCGGGGCTGCATCCGTTTAGATTGAGTTTTTTGAAAGACTCCGAAAGTCTCTCGGATCTTGATTTGCAATGGAGCGGTCCATCCTTGGGAAAGCAATCCATCTCGACAGAAAATCTTTTTAACTAGTTAACACGATACTCTATATGAAAACACCCCATTGTCTTTTATCTTTCGTTTGCATCTGCGCGTTTTCGCTTTCCTCAATGGCGGCGGATGAGAAGCCGAACATTCTGTTCATCTTTCTGGATGATTTCGGATGGAAGGACACGAGCTTTATGGGCTCGGATTTCTACGAGACGCCGCATCTCGACAAACTGGCATCCGAAGGAATGGTTTTTTCAAACGCCTACTCCGCGTCGGCCAATTGCGCTCCGGCCCGCGCGTGCCTGCTATCTGGGCAATACACTCCGCGCCACGAGATCTACAATGTAGGCACTCAACCGCGCGGCAACGCGAAGCATCGGCGATTGGAACATATCCCTGGCGTGGATACGCTGGATCCCGAGATCCAGACATGGGCCAGTAGAATCAATGCCGCGGGCTACAAGACGGCGTTGATGGGTAAATGGCATCTGAGTGCTGACCCGCTTCCCTACGGATTCGACATCAATATTGGCGGCACGCATTCGGGCTCACCTCCGCGCGGGTATTATCCCCCGCATCCAAATGCCCCAGGACTGCAAGGGCTTGCTGAGGATTCCTATCTCACGGATTATCTGAGTGATCAGGCGGTGTCATTTATCCGGTCCAACAAGGACAACCCATGGATGCTCTACCTGACGCATTTCGCAGTGCATACGCCTCTCGACGCAAAAAAAGAGCTGGTCGAGAAATACAAAGCGAAAGCCAAAGGCGAGCTACACGATCACGTTGCAATGGCGACGATGGTTCAGTCGGTTGACGACGGAGTCGGTAAAATTCAGGCGACGCTGGAAGATCTTGGATTGGAGAAGAACACGATAATCCTGTTTTTCGCCGACAACGGGGGCTACGGTCCGGCGACCGACATGGATCCGCTAAAAGGATACAAAGGCACTTACTATGATGGCGGCATCCGCGTTCCGTTTTTTGTGAAGTGGCCGGGCGTTGTGTCTCCAGGTTCGAAAAATTCCGAGCCGATCATCGGCGTGGATGTGTATCCAACTTTATGTGAAATGACGGGTGTGTCCTTGCCCGAAGATCAACCGTTCGATGGAGTGAGCCTCGTTTCGCTGTTTAAGGGCGAAAGAACCGATTTGGGGGATCGGCCGCTTTACTGGCATTTTCCCGCCTACCTGCAATCGTACGCGGTGACCGACGAGCAGCGGGACGTTCTGTTTCGGAGCCGTCCTTGTAGCATCATTCGAGTTGGCGACTGGAAGCTGCATCAGTACTTTGAAAGCGGCGACTTGGAATTGTACAATCTCAAGAATGACATCGGCGAAACGCGAAACTTAGCAAACTCGATGAGCGAGAAAACAGCAGAGCTTCTGTCGCAGCTCGAAGCGTGGCAAAAAGAAATAGGCGCTGCGATTCCTGTCGCGCCGAATCCCGAATTCGACCCCGCCGCCGAAGCGGAAGCCTTAAAAGCCGGAGCGAGGACGAGGAGCTGATTCTTGGGGATTAAAGGTGAAGGGCGCGCTCTATCAAGTCACCAGAATCAGGTAGGGACGGACTGCCAGGCCGTCCGCGTAAGTAGCCAAATGTGTTTTGCCCGCAGATTGTCCAGATGAACGCAGATAGCGTACTTGTTTTTCGCCCACGGATCGCACGGATTTCCACGGATGGATAATGGTAGGGCTGACTATCCTTAGTCAGCCGAGAAGAGCGGCGCTGCGGGACGCAGCTGCTGCTTCGCCATCTCCACTCGTGCCTGCGCATAGGGATCAACTTGAGTGTTATCGATTGTAGGAGCCTGCTTGCAGGAGATTATTTTCGTTGCCCGCCCAGGGAATTAATCGCTTGCAAGCAGGCTCCTACAGTCGGCGAAACGTCTCTTTTTGCTTGAGTTGACGCCTATGCGCGCCCGCGGGATTCCGTCCGTCGCCCTCCGGGCTATGGAGGACTGACGAAACCCGCTCCTGCAATTAGATAACCGAGCAGTTTTGACTTTTTTGGCACTCTTCAAGTCCGAGTTGCCAAAAAATGGATAACTTAATAATTCCTGGAATTGGCTTTCTGAACCGCCCAATATCGTCCATCCTACGAGCGTGAATAGATACACTCAACCCCTGTGGATTCTCTTGTTGTTTGTCGCCCTGCCTTTAATTTCTTTTGGTCAGGGTAATGAGGATGATCTGGGCATCTTCGATCAATGGACGGATGTGGGGAAGACAGGCGTTGCGGGCGGCGCATTCTATCAGAGTTCGGAGCAGGCTTATTATTTGAAGGCTGCGGGAGAAAATATTTGGGGGACTCTGGACAGTTTTGGATTCCTGTGGAAACGGGTGAGCGGGGATGTGTCCATGGAGGGCAGTGTGACGATTGTTGACTTGACGGAGGCTCCTCATCGAAAGGCGGGCTGGATGATACGGGCATCGTTAGAGCCGGACGCTCCGCACGTTACGTGTGCGGTTCATGGCGATGGATTGGTTTCGATGCAATATCGGCCGAGTTCTGGCGCGGAGACAAAGGGGATACCTTTTGAAGTAAAGGGCGCGGACAAGATTCGGTTGGAGAAGAAAGGCACTGTCTTTACGATGTCGGCGGCAAAGTCGGGCGAGGAATACGAGACGAAGACAGTTGAGCTGAGGGGAATTGAAGGTCCGCTATTGGCGGGTCCCTGGGTTTGTTCTAAAAACGTCGAGCAACTCGAAGCCGCTCGTTTCGGGTATGTGCGTCTTGTAGTTCCCTAGCGCGGTTTCTTAGAGAGTGTCTGATAAGAGTTTTTAATATCAACATTCTGGATTCTGAGGTAGGGCTGACTATCCCTAGTCAGCCGTGTTTGCTCTAATCTTGAATCGGCTGCTTAGGGATAAGCAGCCCCCTACCATCAGTGATCCAGGACTTATTAGACACTCTCTTAGAGCTTCATGAACATGGAGGACCGAGCCGTTCCTCCCTACCTATTTAGCTAAGAAAGAAATATCGAGAGCACTAAACTAAGATCTAGTAACGTAGAGCTAAGGCTTCGAAAGGTAGGCTTCTACGTCGGTGGCGGCTTTGGTCGGCGCTTCTGGTTTCTGGAGAGATCCGAGGTCTCGAAACCAGTCGATGTAGCTCACTCGCTTCAGCGTGAGCCATGCCCGAAGTCAAGACTCACGCTAAAGTGAGTGAGCTATTTTTCCAACACCCTCCTTGCTTCGGATTTTCGGCTTTCTTGTAGTCGAAAGCTCCTGACGGGCGAAGCTCAGACAGCGAAAACTGACGCTCTGGGGATCTTTACTTTACAGACCCTCGCTCTACTTTGTAGCGCTAAGAGTAGTATAGGCTTTGCGCCTGTTTCTTCGCAGGCAAGATTTTCGGGCCCTAGACCCGCTTGCCAACTCACATGCCATCTTTTTATCTTCTCCCAACGGAAGGCTGGCGGCTTATCAGTATTTTGCGGAAATGTTCCGCGGCGATGTGGAAGGGGCTGTCGTTGGACCTACTCCAAGAGGATCCGCCGCCGCTTCTCGAGCTCGGGGTTCCCTTCATAGTAGCGTCCCCCATCCCGAACAATCGAACGGGCGCCTTCCAAATCGCCGCTCTGGTACGTCACCCATGCATAGCTGTCGATGACGCCAGGATCCCTCGGCGCGATCGCATGCGCTCGCTTCAAGATGTCGAGGGCCTCCTTGAAGGACTTCCTCTCGGCCAGGAGGTACCCCAGGTTAAACAGCGCCTTCAGGTCCCCGGGTTCGAATTCCAGGATGGCTCTGAGATGACTGATACCCTTGTCGTCCAGCCTGTTTGAAAGATAAATCGACGACAACTGGTGACGAAGGGTGATGCGTTCGGGCGCAAGTGCAACGGTGGCTTCGAACTCGTGAACAGCCTCGGCAAACTTCTTTTGCATCATCAGGATGTGTCCGTAGCGGTGATGGGCCTCGGCGCTGTTGGGCCAGAGTTCCACCGCCTGCCGGATGTAGGGTTCCGCTTCCAGATACTTCTGCGCCAGAATCCGGTCCTTTGCGCTCTGCAGCTTATGACCGAAGATGTGGTAACGAAGATCCTGGTTATTCGGGGCAATTGCCAAGGCGCTTTCGAAATGACTATTGGCGAGGGCCGTCTTCCCACCGCTCAGAATCGCTCTCTGACCCTGCAAGTAGGCTCCTTCGGCTTCATAAGCGGTGGCCACTTCCCCAGAAAGGGCTTTGATCCGGTCGCCGCCGGACCCCGATCCCCGAATGGACAGTATGAAATCGAGATTTATCAACTTCCGCTTAACTTCCGGCACGGCGTAGTCCCGGTAGTCGTAGAATTCCACGATCGGTTTTTCCATGCTATTTTCCTCAACCCCGACGGTTTGCTCCTTCAATACGTCCTCGGCAGCAACCATATGGGACAGCAGGCTTTCCGCGGTCGTGATCCCGAACTTACGAAGCCCGTCAAAGGGGTTTTCTGAGTTTTCCAGTTTCCGCCCGATCGCGTCCGGATCGAGAACGATCTCGTCGTTCGATCCGACGAGGAAACAGTTGCCCTCCTGCGCGTACCACAGCACGGCTTTCGGGAAGACGTCCGTAAACGTTTTCAGGACTGTCCGGAACACATTGGAGGGATAATGAGTGGGAATCCACTGGATTGCGAGCCCGCCGGGTGCAAGGTGATCTAGCATCAGGGTATAGAACTCCCGTGAGAAGAAGACACCGTTAACGCCATACTCGGGCAGGGTCTTGCCGTCCGTCGAAATGATATCATAGGTGTCCGTGCTGGTCAGCAGGTAGTTCACTCCGTCGTTGACCACCACCTCCACCCGGGGCGAATCGAGAATCCCGTAGTTCTCTACCTTGAAGAACTGGGCGCCTTCTACGACGCTCGGCGCGATTTCCACGCAGACGATCCTCTCCAGGTCAAGGTGTCTCGCGCTTTCCCCGATCAGGATGCCCGATCCCAGGCCGATGGAGAGCTCCGAGCGGTACTCGCCCAACAGCAATTTGGGGAGATGCGCCAGCCACTGCTGCTTGTAGTCGAGTTCAGTATTGGACCCGCCGATCTGGATGCCGTCCACGGAGATGTGTTTGTCACGGGTGACGCGTTTGGCGTACACCTTAGTGGTTGCCGCGATGCCCTCCTTGTAATAGAGGACCTCGTCACCTGGCTCCTGGTTGTCCGAGGGCAACTGCGAGGCCAACGGCAGGACGAGGACGAGGACGACCAGAGCGGAGATTCCCGCGGGCGCGAGATGACGCAGGCGGGAAAGCCGGGTCTGTCCGTAAGCCAGGATCACCACCCCGATCCCGATGTTCACAACGACCATGACCAGGATGCCCTTGTGAATGCCCAGAATGGGAACGAGAAAAAACGCGGGTAGCAAGGCCCCGGCGATATTGCCCAGGGTGTTCACCGCGTAGACCTTCCCTACATCTGCAGCGGTCCGGTTGAGATTTCTCACAAGGATCTTGCCTACAAGTGGGAAGGTCATGCCCACGAGAACTGAAGGGACAAGCATGACGATGAAAGACATCACAAACCTCATGAGAATGTCCGTTCCCCAGCTTGGATCCACGGACACGAACCAGGAGTTAAAGCCAGTTGCGAGTATTAAAATATTCAGCAATGGCATGGCCGCAGCCGCCGATAGTCCGATGCCCACCTGGATCCACGCGAAAAAACGCATTGGATTCTTCAGCCGGTCGACAAAGAACCGAACCAGATAGCCGCCGATCGCGATGCCGGCCAGGAAGGTGGTTAGCATGGTGGTGAATGCATAGGTGGAATTTCCCAAGTAATAGACCAACGTCCGTGTCCAGAGCACTTCGTAGGCAAAGGAGGTCAAACCGGACAGGGCGAATCCACCGAGCAACAGGCGTTGGTGTCGTTTGTGAATGGGACTCGGCCCCTCGTTTTTCCCAGGAGACTTCTTCTTTTTCTTCTCAGTCGGGCCGGGAACGTTCGAATCGGTAATCGTCGCGAAACGCCCACTGGCTACGGACCAGGAAACAGCGCCAATCCCGATATTCAGGACGACCGCGAGGTAGATCGAGTTGTGGATGCCGAGGTTGCCGATCAGGTAGAAGCCTGCCAGCAGGCCGCCGCACACGGCGCCCAGCGTATTGGTGGCGTACAGACTTCCAAGCGAGCGCCCAACTTTCTCGAACCGCTTGATCACGAACCTGCTCAGGATGGGCAGGGTCGCGCCCATGAGAGTTGTCGGGACGAGAATCAGAAAAAAGACGACAATAAACCGGCCAAGGCTGTAGAGCGCGAACGAGTACCCGAAGGTCTGTGTCATCCAGACACTGAGCGGGGTGAGCTGATCCAACAAGATGAGGGCGAGCAATGAAGTCAGCCCGATTCCGAATTCATAAACCGCATATCGTTTCAGCGGATTCCCACTCTTGTCTCCCTTTTTTCCGAGGTAGTAACTTCCAAGGGCGAGGCCCGCCATGAATGCCGCCAGGACCGTGCTCACTGCAAGGACGGTGGTGCCGAACACATGGGTCATCATCCGGGTCCACGCGACCTGGTAGATGAGGCCGCAGACACCTGAGAGAAAGAAGAGGCAGAAGATCAGCCAGTTCATAGTTACTGATAGGAAATTACTTTTTAGCGGAGCCGCCGCCGAGGTGGAGGTTTTATATAAGAGAGTTCCAAATTGAACAATGTACTCACTGACCCGGAAAATTTGTCGCTTCGCTCGGTGCTGGCTACCAATTCTCCTTCGTTGGACTGATGCTATCCCTTCATTTTCGGCTTATTATAAACAGGACCAACCATTTTTTTATTAGGTATGAACCGTCTCTTGTCAAGCGAGGCCTCTAGTTGTCTTAGAGAGTGTCTAATAAATGCCGTGATAACTCGGGACGGCGCCCGAGCACTACCTATTTGAAGGTAACTCCAGGGTAGCGAACGGGCGCCGTCCCGTTCCAACGGTTCGTCGAACTGACTTATTAGACACTCTCTTAGGGACTGTTTAATAAGTCGAAATTGTAGGGTCGGGGGGGGCGGGCGGGGGGGGGAGAAGAGCCTGGTGTTTGGTAGCGCGGGCGGGCGGGGGCGCCCCCCCCCCCCCCCCGC
>JAJFLS010000281.1 GCA_021772595.1 Opitutales bacterium | reverse complement strand
CGCACCGCCCATGTCCCTCCTGACTCTCTCTATCGCCTCTTCGGTTGTCGCTGGCGCCGAGACGGCTACAAACGTCAAGACCATCGACGACCTCGCCTTCCAGACCAACCTCCTCGCGCACAACGCCGCTGTCGAAGCAGCGAGAGCAGGCGAAGCCGGAGCAGGATTCTCCGTGGTCGCCGAGGAAGTCAGAAATCTGGCAATGCGTTCAGCCGAAGCCGCTAAATCCACTTCGAGCCTGATTGTGGACTCGAATGATAAAACCAGCCAAGCCAGTACCCTGAGCAACAAGATCATCGAATTGATGCAGCTCAATTTCGAGCAGGCTAACAACATAAGCACTAGCGTGGACGAAATCCGGAACTCCTCCGACGAGCAATCAAGCGGCATCTCGCAAATCTCGAAAGCAGTCGAGGAAATGGACAAAGTCGTCCAGTCCTACGCTTCCAGCTCCGAGGAAAATGCGAGCGCCGCCCAGGAGCTCAACTCGCAGTCCGACGACATCAACCGGATCATCGAAGAACTCGGCGAAATGGTGGGCAAGACAGCCCACGAATCGAACGCCGGCTCGTCTAATTCTCCGTCTACTAAAGGATTCGCCCAAGGGCTCTTAAAGAAAGCCGCTGGGAAAATCCCAGGATCACAAGGCAAGAACCGGATCGCCGATCAGAACGAAGAAGTGTTCTCCAGCTTCGACGAAGGAGATACCACCTCCTCCGACAGCTCGGACCAATGGAACTAAGCTAACGCTTAAATCCTAACGATTCGAACAATCGAATTTCACCGGGGCTGCTTAGAAATAAGCAGCCCCTTTTCGTGCTTTATTGGCAAGCCACTGCTCGGATGAATGGTAGGGCTGCTTATCCTTAAGCAGTCGAAACCGATCCAAGCCTTATCGGTTGATTCCGCGGAGTGAGGCCAGCCCTACCATCTTCCATCCGTGCAATCCGTGGGCAAAAACCAAATACGATATCTGCGTTCATCTGGACAATCTGCGGGCAGCACCCAACTTCAAGCCGGCGCCCTTACCCCGTTACGGGATTTTCGGATCTTAACGCTCACCACCTTGTACTCCGGACACATCGCTTCGGAGCAATGCACATCCGACGTGAGATCGTTGACCATGACATCGGGAAAATGGAAAGTCGTGCTGAGGACACCCTTCTTGATCTCGTCCGAAACCTTCGCCTTGATATCGATCTTGCCGCGCTCGGACTCGACGCACACCATATCCGAATCTTTGATACCATGCTCCGCGGCATCGTCTGGATGCACGAAAATAACGTCTTCGGTAACGATCTCAACATTCGCCGTGCGACGCGTCTGAGCCCCGCAATTATAATGCTCTAGATTCCGATTGGTAGTCAGAATATACGGGAACCGATCCTGATTCGCCTCGATCTCCTCGCTTTCCCTGAAAGCGTTGAAAGCGAAAACGCCCTTCCCTCGTCTAAACTCTTGCTGATGCAATATCTGAGTGTCCTTCCCGTCTGGAGTCACCGGCCATTGCTTGCCATTAATACCGAGCTCCTCCCATTTGATTCCCGCGAAAAACGGGACGATACGCGAAACTTCCTCAAGCACGATCGCTGGGTCGTAGTCAGGCTGATCGAGGCCCATGCGCTTCATCATATCCACCACGATCTGGCCATCCGGCTTGGTTCCTTCGAGCGGCTCGACGACTTGATTGACGCGTTGCACGCGCCGCTCGCCATTCGTGAACGTGCCGCTCTTTTCCAGAAACGACGCGCCGGGCAATACGACATCAGCCAACTCCGCCGTGCTCGTCATGAAGAGCTCTTGCACGACCAGCAGATCCAAGGAATTCAATGCGCGGGCAACTTTCTGGCTGTTCGGATCCGTCTGCACCACATCCTCGCCAATGATCCAAAGCGCCTTTAGCTTTCCCGCCAGCGCGGCGTCAAACATTTGCGGAATCTTGTATCCGATTTCCCGGGGCATATCCACGCCGTAGAACGCCTCGTACTTCCGAATGATGTCCGGATCGGTCACATCCAAGTATCCAGCTCCTTGATGCGGCTGAACGCCCATATCGGCCAACCCTTGGACATTGTTCTGTCCGCGCAGCGGGTTCACGCCCACTCCGCGTCGGCCGATGTTGGCGGTCAGCATCGCCAAATCCGCGAGCTGCATCACGGCGAACGATCATTGCGAATGCTCAGGAACGCCCAAGCCGTGAAAACTCATGGCATTCGGCGCGGTCGCATAAGCGACGGCGGCCGATTTCACCAGCTCGCGATCCACTCCGCTAATCGACTCCATTTCGTCGATATCCAACTTGAAAAGCGCGTCGCAGAAATCCTCATAACCTTCGGTCCGATCGTCGATAAAACTCTGATCCGCAAAACCTTCTTTGATGATGTAATACATCATCATATTCAAAACCGCGACATTCGTTCCCGGTCTTAGCTGAAGGTGGTGCGTCGCGTACCGCGCCAGCTCCGTTCGCCGCGGATCGATCACGATCGACGTCCTGCCCGACATCTCGAACTGCTTGAGCTTGGCTCCTGTAACGGGATGCGCCTCGGTCGCGTTCGCTCCGATAACGAGAATCGCGTCCGTGTCTTTGATGTCGTCGATCGAATTGGTCGCAGCGCCCGTGCCGAACACGCGTTGCATGCCGAGCGCCGTCGGCGAATGGCAGACACGCGCGCAGCCATCGATATTGTTCGTCCCGACAATCGTCCTGAAAAACTTCTGCATCAGATAATTCTCTTCGTTCGTGCAACGAGCCGATGAAATCCCGGCCAAGGAGTCGGGACCGAATTCCTTTTGGTATCCGCGAAACCGCGACGCGATATAATCGTAGGCCTCATCCCAGGTCGCTTCCTCGAAAACGCCGTCGCGCTTTATCAACGGCGAACGGATCCGGTCGTCGTGCTTGTAGAATTTGAAAGCGAAACGGCCTTTCAAACAAGTGTGGCCTTGGTTTACTTCCGCGTCGAACGGCGCTTGAATCCCCTTAATGTCGCCACCCGAAGTGGCCACTTCCAAATTGCAGCCGACTCCGCAATAGGTGCAGACCGTTCGTGTCTTTTGAGTATTGGCGATGGACTTCGATTGAAACACATCCGAAATCGCCGCCGTCGGACACGCCTGCGAACAAGCGCCGCAGCTCACGCAAGGACTGTCCTCAAAACTCTGATCCAGCCCTTTGATAATATGGCTGTCGAATCCGCGTCCTGCCATGCTCAATACAAACTCACCCTGCACTTCGTCGCAGGCCCGCACACAGCGGTAGCAGTTGATGCACTTGCTGAAATCGGAAGTCATGTACGGATGGCTCAAGTCTTTCTCGCGATCGAGATGGGTCTCACCTTCCGGGTAGCGGACCGAATTGATCCCCACGCGCGCCGCCACTGTCTGCAGCTCGCAGTTGCCGTTCACTTCGCAAGTCAGGCAATCCAGCGGATGGTCCGTCAACACGAGCTCGATGATGTTCTTGCGCAGCCGCTGGACGTTTTTCGAATCCGTGTAAATATACTGCCCTTCCGCCACCGGCGTGTGGCAGGATGCGAAGGTTTTAGCAGGGCCGTCTTTCTCTAGAGCCACATCCACGCTGCAAACGCGACAAGACCCGAACGGTTCAAGATTCGGAGCGTCGCACAGAGTCGGGATCGAGTCGGACCCAAGCGCTCGCCGGGCGAACGAGATCATCGTCTCGCCCGCTTCGATCTCGTGCGGTTTGTTGTTGAGATAAGCTATCTTAGACATGACTGCCTTCCTTGCTGAAAAACTGTTTCAATTCCTCTCCAAAATACTGGAGCGCGTTTTTGACCGGCAACGGAATCCCGCCGCCATGCGCGCAAAGCGATCCCTCCTCAAGCGTGTGCAGCAAATCATCGAAGAGTTCCGTATCGATTTTGTAATTACCTTTATTGGCCGACTCGAGCATCTCGTGAGCACGCTTCGTTCCCAGACGGCACGGGAAACACTTTCCGCAACTTTCGACTGCCGCAAACTCCATCAACTTTTCCAAGTACGTCATGATCGAGAACGACTCCGGTATGCAGACCACCGACGCGTGACCGAGCAGAAAACCGCCCACATTGAAGGACTCGAAGTCGATCGTAAGCTCATCGATCTTTTCCGACGGCACGATACCTCCCAAAGGCCCGCCGATATGCAGAGCTTTGACCGGCTCGGTAAAACCGCCGCCGAGATCGTTTACGACCGTCGCGAGCGGCGTGCCCATATCCACTTCGTAAATACCAGGCCGTTTGAAGTAGCTGTCCAAGCTGACCAATTTCGTACCGTTGGATTTTTCCGTTCCCAGCGCGGCGTAGGCAGCCCCACCGTTTTTGATAACATAAGGCACCGTCGCCAGCGTCTCCACATTGTTCACGATGGTCGGCTTGTTGAAGAGGCCCTTCTGAGCCGGAAACGGCGGACGCACGCGCACTTCCGGACGCTGCCCTTCGATGCTGCTGATCAGGGCCGTCTCCTCACCGCAAATATAGGAGCCCTGCCCCTGCACGATTTTGAAATCGAAATCGAAGCCCGCCCCGTTGATGTCTTCGCCTAGCAGCCCCGCGTCGCGAAAATCCTGAATCGCCGCCTCCACGATTGGAAACGATTCAGGGTATTCCGCCCGAATATAGAGCACGCCCCATTGAGCCTTCATGCAATAGCCGGCGATGATCATGCCGAATAGCACGGAGTGCGGACGCTGCTCGAGCAGGTATCGATCCGAGTAAGCCCCGGGATCGCCTTCGTCGGCATTGCAGATGATGAACTTCAGGTCGCTCTCCGCGTTTCGCGCGAACTCCCATTTGACGCCCATCGGAAAGCCCGCCCCGCCTCGGCCTCGAATTCCGGCGGCCTTCACTTCTTCCAAAACATCCGCCGACTCCTTCGCCAATACCCCTTTGAGCAGCGTGGCATAAGCGTCCATCCCTTCGAAATTGGCCGTGAGCACTGCCTCGCCCGAAGCGCAAATCTCGTATCGGTCCACGTTTATCTCGTCCGCGCCTTTCAGAGCCGCGCCGAGCTGACCTTCTCCGAGAGCGCTGTAATTCTTGCCCTCGTAGTGGAATGCCCCGTTCTCGTGGCAGCGGCCGAGACAGGTCATATGACCGATCTCCGATTCGTCGAAGCGCGTTTTTAAGTCCGCAATCAACCCCTCCTGCGTCCCCGCGCAGAGACAAGCCGAGCCGTTGCATACGTAAACCTTCTTGCCCCGGTTTTCCGGCTTGAGGAAATCGTAGAACGTCGCCGTCCCGTAGACATTGGCCTTCCCGACCAGAAATTCGTCCGCCAGACGGTCCATCTCCTCTGGGGATGGAGAACCTTCAGTCGCCATTGCCGCTTCGCCGATCTTGGAGAACAGATTCTCCTGCACTCCCTTTCTACCGCCGAGATCGCCTAAATTCTTTGACATAATCGAGATCTAATCGAGATGAACGCATTTATTAAAGAATGAACTTACGAAATTCCGCAATTCCAATCCGTCTCCTCACCGATGACACTACGACCGTTTAAATTACAACGTTGTAATTTAAACGGTAGGTAGGACCGGTCGAAGATCCTGAGCTCAGTCGAAGGACTCGACTCTCCGTTCGTAGTTGTGCCTGATGGAGGACAGAGTCGGCCTTCCCTACCTTCTCACAACCCCAACGACTTACGATACGCTTCCATCTTCAATGCAGGATCGTCCGTCGCTTTCATTTGCTCGATTAAGGCGGCCGTCAGTTCTTTCCGAATTTCCGCGTATTCCGGATCTTTTGCTCGATTGACCAGCTCCTCGAAATCCTTCTCGAGATCGAAGAGCCAAAGTTCATCGGAAATCGAATAGACAAGTTTATACCGATCGCTCACCGCAGCCACCCATCGCGACTCGTAGCCGGCCCCTCGAAAATAAACGATTCGATCCGCATCCCCTTTCTTTTTCGCGCTCCGAAACTGAGCTGAAAGATCTTCGCCATGAGCCGCCGGAAGTCCGCCCTCGAATCCCATCAGATTCAGCACCGTAGGAGCGAAATCCGCCGAAGACATTGCCGAACGAATCACATTCTTAGACGCAACCTTCTTTGGATATTTAATCAGAAAGGCCACGCAGGCGGAGGTCTCGTAAGGAAGTCCCTTGTTGTGCAGTCGATGTTCGCCCATCAAGTCGCCGTGATCCGAAGTGAAGACGACGATCGTATCTTCCTCCAAACCGTTCGCCTCTAGAAAGCCCAGCAGTTTGCCCACATTGTCATCGATACACTGAACCATGCCGAAATAGGTCGCCATGCTATTTTGCTTCAGAGCTTGCTCCCAAATAAAGCTGCCGGAAGTTGCCCATCCCGGAGTCTCCGACTTGCTCTTGAACATTGTGGCTGGCGAATCAAATTCGAGATGTTTGAACCGCGTGTCGTACGGCTTCCGCACTGTATTCGGTCCATGGGGATCCGGCAGACTCAGCATTATGCAAAACGGATCGTCCTTATTCTCGCGAATGAAATCGATCGTGCGATCCATCAGAAAATCGGTCGCGTAGTTCGACTCGCCGGCATCGCCAACCCCATAGGACGGGCGACCTTTCGCGTCAAGCGATCCCACACGCGGACCGTCCGGCGTATCCTCGAAATTCTTCCAGTGACCCCGATTGTACATGTACCGGTTGTCCTCGAACCCGAAATTCCGCTCGGGCTCCCAACCGGGTTTAGCCGTCCCGTCCAAATGCCACTTGCCGACAAAACTCGTGGCGTATCCATTACTTCGCAACACCTCGGCAAACGTGAGCACTTCGTCCTTCATCGGCAGGTCGTTTGTCGGCACCCCAGTCGCATGCGGATACAGACCGCTAATCAGAGACGCGCGCGACGGAGAGCAGACAGGAGTCGCCACGTAGAAACTCGTGCAGAGCGTCCCTTCCCGAGCGAGCGAGTCGATGTTCGGAGTCTCCACTTTCACGCCCTCGCCCCAGACAAACGATTCCTCGTTCGAAAGCTGATCCCGATAGCAGCCCAGCGTTCGGAAATTATGCTCATCGGTATAGATGATCACCAGATTCGGCGTATCAGCAGCATCGGCCAGTCGGGCCAGAACAAACAAGAGAAAGATCGCGAGGGGCATTAGTCGATTATTCATCACCAGCAACTTGCGATAGGCCTCAACGGAAAACCAGAAAAAAGCTCCTCGAGCCACTAACCCGCGCAGAGGTTCCCCGCAATCGTACCTTTCCCCTGCCTCTCCCTCAGACCTCCCACCCAATCGCCAGCAGACTCATCCATCACGCTCCGACTGTTTAAATTACAACGTTGTAATTTAAACGGTCGGAGCGGATGTGGAATGTTTTCTCGCTTCAGCCTGATCGGAAAAATTCATTCGCGTCATCCCCATTTCCCGCTAGCAATGATCTCGCAAATTTCCCATGGAACCTCACCTCATGAATGACGACATGCCACGACCCGCTGCTCTAAAAGGAAACATCCGGCACTCCGCGTGCAGATGGTGCTACAACGACCTTTCACTGGACGAGCTTTGCCAAGCCGTTCAACGAATCGGTCTCGAATCAATCGATCTGCTCGAAGTAGAAGATTACGAAACGCTCGCCAAGTACGGCCTCACTTGCGCCGTGACTTCAGGAGTTCCCGGCGGAATCGAGAACGGTCTCAATCGGCTCGAAAACCACGACTCGATCGTAGAGCACTTCGAACGCGTCATCCCGCTCGCAAAGAATGGCGGCTCGCCCAACGTCATTTGCTTTTCCGGCAATCGCGACGGGATGAGCGACGAGCAAGGCCTCGAAAACTGCTCCATCGGGCTGAAGCGAATCGCCCCCATCGCCGAGAAGCACGGGGTCATCGTCATCATGGAATTGCTCAACAGCAAGCGCGACCACCCAGACTTCATGTGCGACCATACGCTCTGGGGCGTCGAGCTCTGCAAGCGAGTCGGCTCCGATCAATTCAAGCTACTCTACGACATCTACCACATGCAGCTCATGGAGGGCGATGTCATCGACACGATCAAGGAGTTCCATACATACATCGCCCACTACCACACCGGCGGCGCGCCCGGCCGTAATGAGATCGACGATACGCAAGAACTTTTCTATCCCGCGATCATGCGAGCGATTGTCGAAACTGGATACAAAGGCCTCGTCGCCCAGGAGTTCGTCCCCACGAACGAAGACCCAATCGCCTCCCTAGAAGCCGCCGTTAATATCTGCGACGTGTAGCCTCAGCAGTAGCTCAGAGCTTTAGTCTGAGCCCTCAGTAGGAGCAGCTTTATGCCGCGATAAATCCACACGAATCGCGGCATTAAGTCGCTCCTACATTTTCAGCAAAGCCTGGATATTCACTTGTGCTTCTATCGGGAACCGCACGCTAAAACGCTACGGAGAACCTGTAGCCAATTCTCCACCATAGATGAGGATGCCTCAATCTCGAGAACCTCGCCATTGAGACTGTCACGCAAATTATCGCATACGAATCCTGCCGGACCGTTCGCATTCGGGTCGGCGTAGTGGAGGAGCTTGATGATATTGGTCATTTGCTTGACGAGACGAATGCGCATGTTGGCGACATTGGCCGCTTCAGATTCCTGGATCAGGGCCAGGCAGCGGCCGTGGAACTCAAGCCCCTTCTTAAGCCAGGCGTCATACAGCTCATCTGGGATTTGAAGAGTGGCGCAACCGGCGATAAGACCAGTCGCGATATCGTTGGCTCCTTCGAGATATTCCATCGATTTTGATTGAAGTTCGCCGATGTCGGCCAGGCTGGAGGCAGCCGTGTCAATGAGACTGTTTTTCGAAATTTTCTCCTCAAGACCTGAGAGGATGCGGGCGCAGTGAAGAAATTTTCCGAACTCGCCTTCAAGAGAATAGAGCAGGCAAAGATTGGCTACGGAGTAACCGCCAAAAGAGCTTTTGGCATTGGCAGCGACTGAGCGCATTTCCGTTTCGGCGAGGCTCCAGAGCTGGGCGGTGGCTTCGCTATTGGGGATGGCTGTTGGACCGAGCGTCCGCAAGAAAATGGTAGGATCGGGATTTCGACGGAGCATCGCGCCTAGCCACATCATGACATAGGCACGGTTCCCCTTGCTGCGTCGCATAGCGGGAAACTCGCGGAGTTTTTCAGCGATTTCCATGGCACGGGAATACTCATTGAGCGCTCTGGAATAGCCTCGAAGATCCTCGGCCAACTCATGAGGTTTTTCGAAAGCGATACGCTCCATACTGTGCAGCGTGAACGCGTATTCGTGGACCGAGAGCGGGGAGTCTTCCAGCAGTTCTATAGCTTGTCGTGCGCGGGATTGATTATCTCTCGATATGATCTTCGCCTCATCTTCGTTTTCGTATTTACCGATTCGGTGAAACCACTGGTTGGTCAGGTTGCAGGAAAGCGCGAACGCGAGCCCCTTGATCTTCATTTTCTGCGTTTTCGACCCGGGCGTGGCTTCAGAGTCGCAAAGGTCGACGACGTTCTTCAGGCGCTTTCGAGAGCGCTCGAAATAACTGGTGCTGCTACGCCTGACCGAGTGCATCGCTGCTAGGTAAAGAGAGGCCATGACAAAATTTGGGTCTGCCTCCAGAGCGCTCTGAAAACATTCGGCTGCAGGCTCGAAATCGATATCAATGCTGTCTTTCGCAGAATGTACATTGGACCAGATATCGAGTGCTCGAATGTAGTGAGCATACGCTTGATAGGAGGAAGTAAGATCCGTGGCGTTGAGCTCGTAAAACATTCGGCCCGCAGCATTGTCGATACAGTCCTTAAGACTGGGTTGACTAACATGTATGGCAGGCGTCTGAGCATTCTGCGAGTTGCCGTGAAAAAGGAAGTCGCCATCGTCGGCTTGGGATAGTGAAACGCGGAAGAAGCGATTTGCGGATAACTTTTTGATACTAGTCGTGGCTACGGCGACGATGACGTTTTGAAAGGGGAATGCGTATTCCGCAAAACCAACAATCTTATCGAGCAGATTGGGCTCCGAGCGCGCCGCCTTATCGATCTTGCTGAAATCTCTAGAAAAGGCGTGGAGAAAGCCGATCGGGTGACCACTTGAAAGGAGATCGAGCTGCTGCCTGAGCCGCTCGCTGGCTTCGTCAAAGCGCCCGCCTAGCATCTGCTTTGTACCGAGCTCGAATTGGAACTGGATCGTCTTTCGATTCCGAATGGCCCGTATGAGAAGAACCAGTAGATAGAAGCCAATGAGCGTATAAAAAAGAATCTGCAACGGCAAGAAATCGTAGATTATTTCGATCGTTGCAAAGCAGGCAATAAGAAGTCCAGCGAGTATGCTACGGACAAGCGGAGGGATGTTTGGAAAACGAGATTCCCCTTTTTGCTGTGATTGCGTACTTTCGGGCATGTCAAATAATTGTCGTTAGCCGTCAACTACGCCTGATTGTTTTTCCCATTCAGAAACGGGTGTTACGCCGTCCCCTAAATAGGTCGAGTCCAAGTAAGCTTGTAAGAATGATTCCGATACGGTCAACGCTCCAATTCGACAAAGTCGATAGTATCCCGGCTGTGGCGGAGTGTCTGTGGCATACGGATGGTCCTCCGAGTCTCCAACAGGTGGAAGATCGAGAGCATAGGCGATACGGTGCGGGCGCTCCGGGTGATCCCATTCGAATACTGGAATAGGCTTTAAGTCATACGCGTATTCGCGTTGGCGGAAGGCCTCAATGTCATCGATGAAGACGCGCGTGAGAATGCCGTTGAGAGCATCTCCTCGATCGTAGGTTACCTTACAGTCGAGCGCCGAGTAGCGCGTCCCGTCCGTAACGCCATAACGTTCGGCAAGGAACGCTTGAGGAATGCGATAGGAAAATTGTCGACGCGCCCCGAAAGCAATTGCCGGCAACCGACATGAGCGTTCGGAAACGTCAATCGTGCGAGCAGAGGAGACTTGCGAGATGAGGCTACCGTAACCCAGCAGCCAGAAATGGTCGTGACCCTGGTCGCGGAGTTTCGCAGGGAGTTCAGTCCACGGATACTTATAGACCTGATACTGGCTAGCGTCTTTAGCCTCCTCTATCGCAGCATCAACACGTTCAGGAGAAATCTCAGGTGACATAGCCGAGCACTAGATTCACGACGCCCAATCCGCAACAGAAATTATCGTACCGTATGAAAGAAAGCCGAACGTCGCCGGACTACTTTACGGAAACGATCTCTCAAAACAGCGTATATACAAACGGTGCCGCCGAGCTTCCGCCCATTATTATTAGGGCGCCCAAGATCAGGAAAACGAGAACCATCGGGAGCAGCCAGAACTTCTTGTTGTGCATGAGAAAGCTCCAGAATTCTCGGAGCGTCCCCTGAGCATGGTTCTCGCTGACATCTTCGATCGTCTCTCGTTTCTCTTCTTTCATAATTCCGGCTGCAGGTTCTTGGATTCGACTCTAGTACTGTCTGAAATACCGCTTCAATTCAGGCTTACTCGTCCGGCTTTGCCAATAAGAATCGCTTTCCTTACTCCAAACCACCGGCAATGGTTTTCTGCCGAACGCCCTCATAACCAAAGCCATCGGGACAAGGACGATAAAATACATAATCGACAAGGCGATCAAACTGATCACCCAATCGATCGCAGACGCGAGTGCATGCCAACCCACATAGACGACCCGAGCTCCGCTCGCAAAAAGCCTCGTCAACACCCACACGAAAATACCCACGCATGCGAAGCCCGCGATAATCCAAGGATTGAATACCTCCAACTTCCAATAGAAAATTCCCGACCAAACCAGGCCCGCAATCGGCAGGCCAAGCAGCAGCAGTGTCCCGAATTTCGAGAGCTCTTCCGCAGAAGGACGAGTATTGATCGGATTTAAAGTTACCATTATTATTAGTCGAGTTCGAACTCCTCCACGTATCCGCGATAGCGCTGAACCAGTGCTTCGGATTGGTTCTCCTTAAGAAGCAGGCAGTCCTCCAAAACGAGGACATCCATTTCCGTCGCCAAAAAGCAACGCAGCGCGTCATGAGGCGTATTGACGATCGGCTCGCCCCGCACATTGAATCTCGTATTGACATCTACGCTACATCCCGTCCGATCTCTAAACGCTCGCATCAGCCGGCAAAACCGGTCGTGCCGCTCTTCATCGACGGTTTGGATTCGGGCCGACATATCGACATGAGTGATCGCCGGCAGCTCCGACCGCTCGACCTTCACTCGCTTGAGCAAATCGTTGTCCTCCATCAATCGCTTCTCTTCATCCGAAAGCGCGCGATGCAAACCCTCCGCAACCGGAGCGACCAGTAGCATGTAAGGCGAGGCGCCTTGCTGGTTGAAGTACTTTTCGACATCCTCCTCAAGCACGCAGGGAGCGAAGGGACGGAAAGACTCGCGATATTTGATTTTCAGATTCATCCGCGTCTGCGTCTCTCCCGAACGCGGATCTCCCAAAATACTCCGAGCTCCCAACGCCCGCGGGCCAAACTCCATCCTCCCGTTGAACCAGCCAACTACCTTCCCTTCATCAAGAAACTCCGAAACCTTGCTCAAGAGAACGCCTTCATCATCAATCCGCTGATAAACGGCTTCGTTTACCCGCAGCGTAATCTCGATGGCATCATTTCCGAAACGGGGGCCCAATCGCCCACCCGCCATAGAATCGCCCGGGCTCGGATTTCGAACATTGTCGAGCAGCTGATAATGAGTGAACAACGCCGCGCCCAAAGCGCCTCCCGCGTCGCCAGCGGCAGGCTGGATCCACAGTTCGTCGAAAATTCCCTCGCGCTGCAACTTTCCATTCGCAACGCAATTCAACGCGACCCCGCCGGCCAAGCAAAGCCGGTTCATGCCCGTGAGCTCGCGAGCGTATTCAGCGATTCTAAGTATCAACTTCTCGGTTACCGCTTGGATGCTCGCTGCGAGATCCATATGTTTCTGCTCGATCACTTCGCTGGGTATCCGTCGCTTGAAGCCAAACAGCTTTTCAAACGCCGCTCCGGTCATGGTCAATCCTTGGGGATACGTGAAGTAGTCCATGTTCAGAGCGAACGAACCGTCCTCCTTCAAATCTACCAGCGTCTCCCAAATAAGATCCGCGTAACAAGGTTTTCCATACGGAGCCAAACCCATTAGCTTGTACTCGCCGCTATTCACTCGAAATCCGCAAAAATAGGTGAAGGCGCTGTACAGCAGCCCGACCGAGTGCGGAAAGCTCAGCGTCTTCAGCATCTCAATCTGATTTCCGCGCCCCACTGCGATGCTGGTCGTATCCCATTCCCCCACACCATCGAGAGTCACGATCGCGGCCTCTTCGAACGGACTCGGGAAAAACGCGCTGGCCGCGTGAGACATGTGATGTTCGATGAAAATGATCGGCTTGCGATAGCGTTTTTTGCCGAGAGCCTTTCGAATCTCGCGCGGATGATGCAGCTTCGTCCGCAGCCACTGAGGCATCGCTTTGCAAAAAGACGAAAATCCTCGCGGGGCGTATGCGAGGTAGGTTTCGATCAGCCGATCGAACTTTAGCAATGGCTTCTCGTAGAACGCCACGTAGTCGAGCGACTCGATTTCCCCGCCAATATTTTCGAGGCAGAAGTCGATCGCGTTCGTCGGAAACCGCTCGTCGTGCTTCTTTCGCGTAAACCGCTCCTCTTGAGCCGCCGCCTCCAGCTTACCGTCGCGGACGATAGCCGCGGCGCTGTCATGATAAAATGCGGAAATGCCAAGAATCGTCTTCGACATGGGTGGAAAAGGAAAGGTCTATGGACCGCATTTTCATGATTAGCAAGCAGTTAGCGCCAAGATACCTAGCAGTCAGTCCCTACCCGAGTCGAGAGTTCGGGGCGGCGCCCGAACCCTACCTTTTCCAAAGCGAGGTAGCGTCCGGGCGCCGTCCCGGACTAAAAACGCAATTTCAACGCCTCTTCGAACACTCGACACCCGTACCCGAAAATCCCCTACGCCTACCGCCCACCCAATCGCTGGAGCAGCTTCTTGGTCGCCTTGATTCCCTCGGGTTCGCTGAGGCTGCTTCCTTCGTACTCGACGCCTATGTGGCCTCGGTAGCCCGCGTCTTTCACGATTTTCAACATCTTCGCGTAATCGGTGTGCGTTTCATTTCCGTCCGCATCGAAATCATGGGATTTCGCGCTGACACCTTTCGCGTAAGGCATCAGCTCCTTGGTTCCTTTGTAGCGATCGTAGCTTTCGCCCGTCTCCCGATCCAAAATGAAATTTCCGAAGTCCGGCAAAGTACCGACCCGCGGATGATCAGATTTCAACATCACGCCAGCTAGCCAGCTACCATTGCTCGAAAGCCCGCCG
>JAJFLS010000029.1 GCA_021772595.1 Opitutales bacterium | reverse complement strand
TCGAATTCATAGAGAAAAAGCGCGACTCGCCTTTCCTTCTCGTGCTGGCCCACTACGCCGTCCACACTCCCCTCCAAGCGCCCGAGCCGCTTGTCTCGAAATACCGCGCTAAACTCAAGACAATGGGCATGGAAGAAGGCGGCCTGAAAGTTGATAACGATTTCATCACCGATCGACAAGGAACCGTCAAAACCGTCCAAAACAATCCGACCTACGCCGCCATGGTCGAAAGCGTCGACGCAAGCATGGGGCGCCTAATGCAGGCCCTCGAAGCCCAAGGAATCTCCGACAACACCGCCATCATCCTCACGTCCGACCACGGCGGTCTCTCCACCCGCGGCCTCGAAAACGGGCGCGTCTTGGCGACTTCCAACCTTCCGCTCCGCCAAGGCAAAGGCTCCATTTTCGAAGGCGGAACACGAGTCCCGCTCATCGTCAAATGGCCCGGACAAATCCGAGCAGGATCGATATCCTCCGTCCAAGTCACCGGGACCGACCACTATCCAACTCTCCTTGAAATTGCTTCCGCTCCGCTGCGCCCCGAGCAGCACGTCGATGGACGCAGCTATTTGAATGCCCTGCAAGGCGAGAGCTACCAGCGCGACGGAATGTTTTGGTACAAGTGGAAAGCCCGTCCTGACAGCACCGGCGACACTCGCGCCCTTTCGTACCTGGAAGGCAACTACAAGGTTATCGAGTGGATCGACGAAAACCTTGTTGAACTCTTCGACCTCAAAATTGACATTTCCGAACGCAAGAACCTCGCCGAGGCGATGCCCGAACGAACCAAAGCGATGCTCGCCAAACTACGCCGATACGAATCGGAAGTCGGCAATATGCGCGGAAATGGCAAGGACGACTGATAGAACCGTTTTTCTCTACCCACGGATCGCACGGATGTACACGAATTTTTAGATATCCGTGAAAATCTGTATAATCCGTGGGCAAAAAATCTCCACTCTATTCTCCCGCAGATTACGCAGATCTCCGCAGATGAATATAGAGCAACGATTGTGATGGAACACGAATCGAAATTCGTTAACAGGAATGCGCAAGCGCAACAGGATGGTCTTCCGTCTTCACTCCGTCGGCCAACAGGATTGAGTTGATACTTCGATCCATGTAAACATAATCCTATCAGCATGAAAAAAGTAATCATCTTTATTGCTTTCTGTTGTTCATATTCGTTCGGCCACGCGCAAGAGCTTACCGATCCAACGCTTTTCGATTTTTGGGTGGGGAAATGGGATCTCACTTGGGATGACGGCGACGGAATTACGGGCAAAGGAACTAACAACATCGTCCGAATACTCGATGGGAAAGTTATCCAGGAAAACTTTCATGCACTGGAAGGCAAATTGAGTGGATTCAAGGGTACCAGCATAACCGTATTCAAGGCGCGGTTCAAAACATGGAAGCAATCGTGGGCCGACAACAAGGGCGGGCATCTCGAATTTACTGGCGACCTGGATGGCGACAAACGGATCTTCAAGACGCAACCGCGAGAGGTTAACGGGAAGACCATTTTCCAGCGAATGGTGTTTCACGACATCAAAGAAGACAGTCTAACCTGGGATTGGGAAAGCACGCCGGACGGTGGAGAAACCTGGAAGCTGCTTTGGAGAATTAGCTACAAAAGAGCGGATTGATAATTCGGCCCACGATGTAGCGAAGCGGAGGTGGCGTAGCAATCGCTAGAATTTCCACGAATTTAGTAAGCCGCTAATCCGAGGCTCACGACTCATCCCTCCTCCACGGATGCTTCCGGCGCGGAAATGGACTCGTAGAATTCCTGCATCACTTCGTGATACTCTCGGTAGCCGGGGAAGAAGGGCGGGATGTTCTTCGCGTTCCACTCCTCGTACAGCTTTATAAGCCGACCAAGCGCCTCGGGTTTCTCAGCGGCCAGGTTTCGTGTTTCGCCAATATCTTTGTCTACATTATATAATTGGATTCCCGCTTGGTCGCGTGCTTTGGCCAGCTTCCACGAGCCACTCCGAACTGCGTAATCCGTTCCGTTTTCCATGCGCCAGAAGAGGGCTTCGTGCGGCACTCCACTCTTCGCGCCCGTCAAGAAGGGCATCAAGTTTACGCCCTCCAATTTTTGATCGATCGGAGCGCCTGCCAACTCGAGGCTGGTCCGCATTAGATCAATAGACATGACTGGATGATCGTTTACCACTCCGGACGGAATCTGGCCTGGCCAGGATACTATAAACGGCACGCGTATGCCGCCTTCGTACACTTCGCCCTTCCCTCCCCGCAACGGTCCGTTATCCGAAGCGTTCGCGTGCTCGGGCCCTCCATTGTCACTTAAAAAATACACTACTGTTCGTCCCCTCAACTCTAGCTTCTCCAGCGTTTCAATTACGCGACCGATCTCGTCGTCTAAAGCATGCACCATCGCGGCATAGGTTCGACGTTTCGTATCCGCAATTTGGGCATACTTCTTCTTGTATGATTCGGGGGCTTCGAGCGGCCCATGCGGCGCGTTGTAGGCAAGGTAGAGGAAGAACGGATCGTCCTTGTGGCTTTCGATAAAATCGATCGCTCCATCAGTGAGCGCCGTCGTCAGGTACCCTTCTAGCGGTTCCGGCTGACCGTTGCGTTCCAGAGGAGCGTAGTAGCCCTCGTGAAGTCGCGTATTCAGATCGACATCGAAATAGCGATGCCCTCCGCCACGAAATCCGTAGAAAAAGTCGAAGCCGCGATTATTCGGCTGAAACGGTTCGGCGGAGCCCAGGTGCCACTTTCCGATTCCGCCCGTCGCATAGCCGGCAGCCTTCATCCGCGCGGCGACGGTCATTTCCGACTTTGGCAGACCCATCACCAAATTATGTTGATCGTAGGCGATATTTCGCTCGTAGCCAAAGCGATGCTGATAACGACCCGCCATCAATCCCGCCCGCATCGGACTGCAATAGGGATGCGAGCTATACCCGCTGGTGAACCGTGTCCCCGCCTTTGCCAAGCGGTCAATATTGGCCGTCTCGATATCCTCGCATCCGTAGGCGCCGACATCCCCGTAGCCCATGTCATCCGCCAGGATAAAGACGATATTCGGTCGATCCTCGGCGGAGATAGTCAAAGCGAGAAACAGTGAAGCAAAAACGAAGATCGAAGGCAGTTGTCGATTCATAGGGGAATAGTTTTTGGATGAATGGGGCGTGTTTAGGCGAACTTGTATGAGAGGTTCATACAAACCTCTACATCTCCCGTTGCAAATTACCATTCTGAAATCTATTGGCCCGACTTGTCGCGGCATAGCAGCACGACTGCAGGACGAGGACTGATCCCTAAGCAGCCGCAGTCGACTCAGGCCTCAACGGCTGATCCCGCTCAGCGGGATCAACCCTACCTTTAGCCATCCGTGCAAATCCGTGCCATCCGTGGGTAACAACAAAACCTATATCTACGTTTATCTGGATAATCTGCGGGCGAAAACACTTGGGCATTCCTCCGTGATCTTCGTGGTTGTGAAACATTTGGATCAAGACTGCTTACCCGATCTACGATCACGTCTACAGGGAAATACGAAACTCATTTCTTCGTGCCCAGGGACCAAATACGGAGGTCGTCGACTTCTACTACGCCACTGACTGCGAAAGCCATATTCTGCTTGACCGCATGGTCGATGCCGGGGGACTTCAACTCGCCGATTTTCTTGTCGTCGATATAGGCGGTCATCACGTCGCCTTGGATGACGATCGCGATCTCGTACCACTGCCCTGTTTTCAAATCCGCATCGAAGTTCGCCAGCGTGCCTTTGGTTAGCTTGTCGATCTCCGCCTTGGGCGCTCCGGCCAATCTTTTCTCGCGGATCTTATGATCGAAGATCCCCGTCTTCCCGTCTCGGAAGTCGATTTTGCCTGGCTTTACGCCCACATGGCAGATGTGACCCGCGTGCGAGACTTTGCAGCTTGGGTCGTTGAAGTTGAACCCGATCCCTTTCGCATCCTTCATCCGAAATTTCACTTGGACTACGCCATCGTCGAAGGGAGCGTCGTGTCGAACGGACACGCCATGATCCGCGTGGGCGGCCATCGTGATGACCAGAACGCCGTTCTCAAGATCGGCCTGCTTCGTGCCTGCCGCTCGCTTCTGGCTATTGGTCACCCAACCCCGGCCAAGATCTTCTTTCGAATCATCGGCCTCCGAACGGTCGAAGTTGTCTTCGAAAACGAGAACGCCGTGTTCTTTGATAAGCAATTCAAAAGTCTGCCCACCCGAGGCAGCGCTCAGCCAGGCGCCGAACAAAAGGAGAGAGTGGGCGAAATACTTCAGTTTCATGGAGTTCGTTTATCAGCCCGCTCCAACGACGCAAGCGATCCCTTGATTTTTGAACTCGCTCCGCCTATTCAGCGCTCTTTGACTGCCTCCACAAGACTGATGGACCTCCTCGAAAATATCCGCAACAGCCCGCGACTCGCGAAATGGGACATTCGTCCGATCGATTTCGCGCTATTCATTAGCTTCGTTATCGGCTGCGCGTTTGTGGTTAGCGGCGTTCTCGTCAGCGCTTACGCAGCGATCAGCGGCGAGGAGTTCAGCGGGGAATCGCTCCCATTCGTAATCGCTTCGGGCTTCGGGCTTCAATTGGGTTGCCTGCTGGCCTGGTACCTTTTTCGGCTTCTGGTCCAATACGAAAACAAAGATCAGCCTGACACGCTTTCCCGTTCCATCATCATTGGAGCGATCGGATTCGTAGCGATCTACATCGTGCTTATCCCCGTCTCTTTATTGTGGAAATTGACGCTCACCGTTCTCCAAATCGAGTTCGACGATCAATTGCCCGTACTCCTGATTCAAAACGGCGGCTCGAATCTCGAGATGAGCTTGATGGCAATCCTGGTCGTGATCGCCGCGCCCATTTCCGAGGAACTCGTTTACCGAGGATTTCTCTATCGCTATTTGAATCACCGGCTTTCTCCTGTACTCGCGATTATCATTTCGTCGGTGCTCTTCGCTATGATGCATCAGAATGTTTTCAGCCTCGTCCCTCTCTTCGCCCTCGGATCTGCTCTTTGCATCGTTTATCGTCTCTCCGGCAATCTCGTATCCAGTATAGTGATGCACAGCCTATTCAACCTGCTCAATTTCGTGCTAATCGTTTTCGTAGAAACCATAGACACATGAATCCGTTTGCCTCAGACGAAATCGATCGCGTCGATTCGATAGGCGAGTCGGCTTTGATCGAGCGCATGCGGGAATGGCTGGGCGACGCCTCTCCTCCAACACCTCAAGGAATCGGGGACGACTGCTCCGCAATTCCTGCTCCGTCCGGCAAAACCCATCTTCTAACCACCGCCGATCCCGTCGTCTACAAACGGCATTTCGACGACACACTCACGCCAGAACAGGTCGCGGGAAAACTCCTCAAGCGAAACCTTAGCGACATCGCGGCCATGGGCGGATCGCCTCGCTCGGCTACAATCTCGTTCGCGATTCCAAATGGGCTATCCATAATCTGGCTACAACGATTCTACGCCAGCCTTTCCACTGAAGCGAAGAAGTATCGAATTCAAATCACAGGCGGTGACACCACCGCCACCGACGATTTTCTCGGAGCCTTCATGACTTTGATCGGATTCGCAGAGGGACGCATCCTGGAGCGCGGAAAAGCGTTTCTCGGCTCCCCTCTCTACGTGACCGGCGAGCTAGGAGGAAGCCTCCTCGAAAAGCACCACGCATTCGAACCTCGGCTTGGCGAAGGACAATGGCTCGCGCAACAGCCGGAAGTCCTTTCCTGCATGGATCTGAGCGACGGGCTCGGCAAAGACTGCGCCGCGATGGTCCCGCAAGGGCTCGCCATTCGGCTCGACGCGAAAAGTATTCCGATAAGCGACGACGCCCGACGAGCCAGCCATCAAAGCGGACGCTCCCCGCTGAACCACGCCATCAACGACGGCGAGGACTTCGAGCTTCTCTTCGCTCTCGCTCCTTCGGCGAACATCGAGCGATTCGAATCGAATTGGCGCCAGACGTTCGACATCGCCTTGACACGGATCGGAGCCATCGTCAGTCGCGACAGCGATCAGCCGCTCGTTTCGATTGACGGAGCCGCAAACGATATTGAGCTTACCGGATATGAGCATCTTCGATCGTCTTGAAGAAGGAATCGACTCTCGCTCTCCTAGCGAGACGATAGAAGCTGCCAGAGCGCTCGGCGAGGAATTGCCGGCCGAAGCTATTCTCACACTCGAAGGCGATCTCGGCGCGGGCAAGACGACCTTCGTCAAAGGGCTTGCTCAAGCGATGGGTATCCAGGATTTGATTACAAGTCCGACCTTCAACATTTTCAATACCTACAACGGAGCCGCCAAAACGCTGATCCACATGGACGCCTACCGTCTAGATGCACGGTCGAATGTCATCGACGATCTAATGCTAGAGGATTTCATGACCCCTCCCTATTGCCTCGCGATCGAATGGCCCGGCAACCTCAGCGAACTCCCTTGGCCAACTACGCTAAGTCTCGCGTTTACGATCAAAGGCGAAAGCAATCACTTGATAAAATCTTGTAGACGCGATCGCTGATCGTAGGAGCCTGCTTGCAGGCGATTAATTTCCCTAGGTCGCGGCGAAGGAAATCGCCTGCAAGCAGGCTCCTACATTTTAAGAATGAGCGTTAAGCTAACGTCTATCCGCTATTGCGGGACTACAGGGCAAGAAGCTTCCACTTCGAAATCTCGAGGTACCTACGCCGTGCAAGCAGCGTGGAAATCGACATGCCGAAAAAGCCGTTAAACTTCCGTCTTCGTTTTTTCGAGCTCGGGATCGTTTTCGTCTTCTGTCGACGCGGGCTCTTCAGTCTCGACTTTCGGCTCCTCTTCGGAATCAGCCGGGGCTTCGGCCGGAGCTTCCGCGCTTTCCACGACTTCGACTGGCTCCACGGA
>JAJFLS010000280.1 GCA_021772595.1 Opitutales bacterium | reverse complement strand
TTCGCAATTCCGGAGTCACTGCAGTGGTGGAAGGAATAGGGGATCATGGCTGCGAATATATGACGGGAGGCAAGGCCGTTATACTGGGCGATACTGGGCGAAATTTCGCTGCTGGCATGTCAGGGGGAATTGCCTTCGTGTACGATCGGGTAGGGGATTTCGCTTCCAAGTGCAATATGAAGATGGTCAAGCTAGGTGAAGTCGAAAACCTAGCGGATATCCAGGAACTGGAACGCTTGATCCACAATCATCAGCGCTACACCGGATCGAACTTGGCCGCTGAAATCCTTGAAGATTGGGAGCGAAGCCTCCAGCGTTTCGTCCGTGTGATGCCTGTTGATTACGAACGTATGCAGAATTACATGGAAGATGCCCGGGCTTCCGAAAAGTTCGACAATGAATATGATATCGCAGTTGAAGCCTTCGACAGGCATTTGCGGGCGCTAGTTACGAGTTAATTTTACTGGAATTTCGGATTATTATGGGTAACCCAACAGGATTTTTGAAAATCGACCGGGCATTGCCTGTGGATCTTGATCCAATAGCCCGATTGGGGCATTGGAACGAAGTCCATGGCCAAATGGCAGAAGGAGATATTCGATCCCAAGCTTCGCGATGTATGGATTGCGGCGTGCCGTTTTGTCATGCCGGCGATTCGGAGAGCCTTTCGGAGATTGCTGGCTGCCCGATCAACAATCTGATCCCAGAATGGAATGACTTGGTTTATCGGGGACGCTGGAAAGATGCCCTTGCTCGCTTGCTCAAGACCAACAATTTTCCCGAGTTTACGGGAAGGGTGTGTCCCGCCCCTTGCGAGGGCTCATGCGTGCTTAGCATCAATGCCCCAGCGGTGACCATCAAGTATAACGAAGTGTCTATAATCGACAGGGCGTTCGAGATGGGTTGGGTTACCGCCCAGCCCCCCACGTCCCGAACGGGAAAGAAAGTCGCGGTTGTCGGCTCAGGGCCAGCGGGTTTGGCCTGCGCCGATCAGCTAAACAAAGCCGGGCATTTCGTTAGCGTGTTCGAGCGGGCTGATCGAATAGGCGGCCTTCTTATGTATGGAATCCCCAACATGAAGCTGCAAAAGGAAGTAGTGCAGCGCCGCGTCGACCTGCTGACGGAAGAGGGCATCGAATTCATTCCCAATACGGAAATAGGCAAGGATTTCCCCGCATCTCACCTTACTGATTTATTCGATTCGGTGGTGATTTGCACAGGTTCTACCGTTCCTCGCGATCTGCCCGTGGAGGGCCGCGACTTGCAAGGCGTTCTCTACGCCATGGAATATCTAACGGCTAATACTAAAAACCTGTTGGGCAGCGAATCGGAGAACGGTTCCTTTATTTCCGCCGAAGGAAAGAAAGTCGTAGTGATTGGTGGAGGCGATACGGGTACCGACTGCGTGGGTACGGCATTGCGACACGGCTGCGAGAGCGTTATCCAACTGGAAATCATGCCTCAACCTCCAGAGACGCGATCGGAGCAAAATCCATGGCCGCAATATCCTAAGATTCTAAAAGTCGATTATGGACAGGAAGAAGCGATCGCCCTGCAAGGCGAGGATCCTCGCAGCTATCTTGTTATGACGAAGAAATTCGTGGGAGATGAAAACGGTAGGGTTAAGGAAATCCATACCGTCAATATCGAATGGAAGACAAATGCCCAAGGCCGAATGATTCCCTTCGAGGTTCCGGGAAGCGAAAAGGTCATTCCGGCCGACCTGGTTCTTTTGGCGATGGGGTTTCTAGGGCCGGAAGGCGGGATTCTGGATCAATTTGGCGTGGAAAAGGACGAGCGATCGAATGCAAAAGCTGAATACGGAAAATACGAAACCAATGTCGAAGGAGTGTTCGCCGCTGGAGACGCCAGGCGCGGACAGAGCTTAATCGTATGGGCAATCGGCGAGGGGAGAGGTGCCGCGAGGTCGGTGGATGAATTTCTTATGGGGAAAAGCTACTTGCCTCGTTGATTATGCCCCAGGCGAAGCGCTCGCCACATTGATTTTTTCTATTCAAAAAATCTAACCAAAGACGGAAATGTTCAAAAAAAAAGCGATTCCTCAAAAGTGTAGCGTCATCGATAGCGATGTATTATTAACTGGATGGCTTTACGAGGATGATCGTACCGAGCTGAAATCTCCCCGTAGGATTGAAGGATGCAATTCGTCTCATTTATGCAAGGTAGGAAGTAAGCCGCATGAGAATTGGTCCTTGTGTCCTTACTTCGGTAACGAAGCATAGAGAATGGCTGTCGTAGAGAGGACATTAAGTTGAAAAACTCCCATTCGCTTCTTCTACGATTATCACGATTTCCTCTAATCCAGCTACTTCGCGTTACCGCTGCCGGCAACGCCTTTCGTTCGATCGTGGCGGTCTGCTCGGTTCTGCTGATCGATCCCTTTTCATCGGTCTTCGCGGAAGGGCCCCCGAATTTCGTTTTCATCCTCGGTGACGACCAGGGCTGGAACGCGCTTTCGGCGCAGATGGATCCGGACGAACCGGGCTCGGGCAGCGTCTACTACCACACGCCGCGACTCGCTCAATTGGCGGCGGATGGCATGCGATTTTCGCAAGCCTACGCCCCGGCGCCGACTTGCTCGCCCTCACGGCACGCGATTCAGTTTGGCCGCAGTCCGACCAGCTTGAAAATTTTCGGGGCGGATGGCATCGAGAGCTTTGACGCAGAAGAGAGCGAATCGTTGGCCAACGTCTTGAAAAGCATCCAGCCGGAATACGTCTGCGCTCATCTTGGAAAATGGCATATCGGGCGCTCGCCCAGCGCGTTGGGATATGACGTCCATGATGGGATGAAAATGAATGTCGATGGCAATTCGAACGACCCGGAGGATCCGAAGTTGATTTTCGACCTAAGTCGAAGAAGCAACGCGTTCATGGAGGAGCAGGTCAAAGCGGGCAAACCGTTCTTTCTCCAGATCTCGCATTACGCGAATCATCTGAAGTATCAGGCTCGGGAGAAGACCATCCAGAAATACGAGACTGAGCGAGCGGACAAAGCGACACCCTATCAAAACAGCCCGCTGTGGGCCGCGATGAATGAAAATCTGGATACGGGCGTCGGCATGGTACTGGACCGGATCGAGGCGCTCGGCATCGCCGACAATACGTATGTGATCTACACGGCCGACAATGGCTATGAAGCCAAAACAGATTTTGGCAAACCCGTACACGAGCGCGGCTACTACAAGGCCTATCCGCAGCGCAGCCACAAGTACCACGTCAGCGAAGGCGGCATTCGAGTGCCCTTCATCGTGTGCGGCCCCGGGATTCCGGCCGACACGCATTCAACAGTCCCGCTGGTGGGCACGGACGTATTCGCAACCATTATTGATTTGGCGGGCGGTTCGGATCGCATGCCGGACAGAGTGGAAGGCGCGAGTTTTGCGGCCCTTGCTAAAAGCGGTGGGGCGAAACCAGTACGCCGAAAAGACCCTTTTCTCGTATTCAAATATACCAAAGAACGGGTGCCGCACGACGCGGCGATCGTGCAGGAAGACTACAAACTCATCAAGGATATCGACACCGGAAGGCTCTTTCTTTTCAACCTGAAGACGGACATTGGCGAAAGTCGTAATCTCGCGACCGTGCAGCCAGAACTTGCGGATCGCATGTACCGCCAAATGACTGCCTATTTTAAACGCCTCGGCTGGGATGAATCGCAGATAAAGAACACTCAACGAAGGCGTCCGCTTGAAGTCGAAACCGCTCCTCCTGTCACCCCGGGATTGCTTGAAAAAGCGCTAACCAATTAGGAGCGCCTAAGTAATCGCCAAACACCTCTACTCTTTTGATGAAAACTCACTACTCTTTCTTCAGCTGCCTTCTATTTAACCTAGCGCTTCTCTGTGGCCCTGTCTTTGGTGCCGATAAACCCAACATTGTCCTCATGTTCATCGATGACATGGGCTACGGTGATATCGGCCCATTTGGAAACACCGTTAATCAGACCCCGAATCTGGATCGTATGGCAAGGGAGGGAAATCGGTTGAGCCAGTTCTATGTGTCCAATACGGCTTGCACTCCATCCCGGTCGGCTTTGATGACTGGGACCTATGCGGCACGTATTGGAATGGATGGTACGGTCTGTTTTCCAAACGAAAAGCGCGGACTGAATCCGAAAGAACATACGATTGGCGATGCCATGAAATCGGTAGGTTACAGAACCGGCATTTTTGGCAAATGGCACCTGGGTGATCAACGCGCGTTTCTACCACTGCAAAATGGCTTCGACGAATATTTTGGCATCCCTTACTCCAACGACATGTGGCCAGGTAACCTGAAAGGCCACCGCCACACCAAGGAACCCTACACCCCCCTTCCGATTATCAGGCAAAATAAGCCTGTGGCTTACGTGAGTGATGGAGCCGACCAATCGCTCCTTTGCGAAGTCATAACCGATGAAGCGATCAAGTTCATAAAGAAAAACAAGGAGGATCCTTTCTTCCTCTATATGCCGCATGCCTATGTGCACCTGCCACGCTTTGGTCGCTTGGACCTCGCCAACAAAGCAGATGGAAACATAGATAGGGCAGCGGTCGAGGAGGTTGATACCAGTGTCGGGCGGATTCTGGATACATTGAAGGAATTGAATCTCGATGAAAAAACCCTGTTCATTTTTACCTCAGACAACGGTCCGGCTCGAGGCATGAGCGCAGGCCCTCTTCGCGGACACAAAGGTGGCCCGAAATACGAAGGTCACATGCGCGAACCCACTCTGACCTGGTGGCCAGGGACCATCCCCGCCGGGAAGGTTACCGATGCCATTACCGCCTCCATCGATGTGTTACCCTCTCTGGCTAAACTGGTCGGAGCAAAAATGCCTGTGGATCGTATCATCGACGGCAAAGACTCGCTCAGCGCCCTTCTTGGAGAGCAAAAAGCTCAATCTCCACATGACATCCTCTACTACGAGATAGACGGCATTCGTCGCGGCAATTGGAAACTGGTGAGAGGAGCCAAAGGAAACTTCGAACTCTACAACCTGAAAAACGACCTGGCTGAAACAAGCAATCTGATTGAAAAGCGCCCTAAGCTGGCGAAGGAGCTCCAGTCCCTCCTCGACGCTCACGCAGGAGAGCTTTCAGCCAATACGCGCCCGCCCGGTATGCTGGAGCATTCGGATTTTTTACTGCGCGTGCCGGGTAGCGCACCGCGCCTCCGCGATTACCTGGGGCTGAAAGACTTCGAGGCTATTGAAAGGTCAGAGTAATTCTCAAAATCGGCGTCTTGTCACGATGCCTTTCTGTTCTAAGTCGCGCATTGCTCGAGCTACGGTTGGACGCCACACGTCCGCATGAGCGAATCGTCGGTTGGCATGCGGTCTCCGTAGTCGTATATACCAGACAAGATTGCGTCGTAGATTTCCTGATCGATAACTTGGTGTTGCGGCTGCTTCTGCGAAGTACTCATCGATATTAAATGTAATAACAGCTTTCTTTCCAGTTGTGGGAAAGAACCTTGATATGTAGAGTCAAAATCACATTCCTTAGCTTCGTTACGAGCGTACATTCGAACCCCCATTTTATCCATGTGCAGCAGTAAGCCGTTTCTCTGGGCATTTAGTATTTCCCCCGCGGGTACTCATCTATCAGGCGTTTTATCGACTGGCACGTCCGCGGCGGAAAAGCCCGACGTATTGTTCATCGCCATCGACGACATGAACGATTGGACGACTCTGTTTGATGAGGGTAATCCGATTCAAACGCCCAACCTTAAACGGCTCGCCGATCGCGGAACCTTCTTCAGCCGTGCTTATTGCGCTTCACCGGGTTGCAATCCATCCAGAACGGCAATCATGACCGGTTACCGTCCGACAACGTCGGGTGTCTACGGAAACCGGACTCCATGGGCGGAGATAATGCCGGATGCCGTAACCATACCGAAGTATTTTGAATTAAACGGTGGATACGCCACGCGTGGGGCGGGCAAGATTTTCCATCACGGCGCTACCGGAAAGGAGCCCAAGGGGAAACCAGCTTTCCAGGAGTTTTTCAAAAAGTTGGATATTCGTGGCCCCGGTCTCAATAAGAATTACAATGGCTACAAGAAGGATTCGAATCCTCGTCTTGGCGCGCTCGCTTTCGACTGGGGTGTGCATAATCAGAAGATGGTCGATGTGGACATGTGCGAATATGTGGAGGCGCAGATGGAACAGTCCTGGGATCGGCCCCTGTTTCTAGCGGCGGGCATTTTCAATCCCCATTTACCGTTTTACGCACCGCAGGAAACATTCGACCGCTATCCCTTTGAGAGTCTGCGGATGCCGCCCATGCCTGAGGGCGATTTGGACGATGTCGGTGAAATGGCCCGACGCATGGTCCGCAAGGAATACTGGATTTGGGACAACACGACAGCCCAATCCCGCGGATCGGCCGGAAGCCTGCAGAAGATGGTCCAGAGTTATCAGGCGGCAGCCGATTACGCCGATCAGATGGTGGGCCGACTACTGGATAAATTGGATGTTACCGGCCGCGCCGACAACACCATCATCGTGCTCTGGTCGGACCATGGCTACCATTTGGGAGACAAGGAGGCTTGTGTTAAGTTTACTCTCTGGGAGAAGGCCAATCGAGTGCCGTTCATAATTGTGGCGCCTGGCGTTTCGAAGCCAGGCACTCGCATTGATCAACCAGTGGGGCTCATCGATATCTATCCGACGCTTCTTGAGCTGGCTGGATTGCCACCCAAAACGGACAACGACGGCCTCAGTCTGGTGCCATTGTTGAAACATCCAGAAGGCAAATGGGTTCGTCCTGCACTTATGAACGAAGGACCTGGTAACCATGCAGTCCGTTCTGAACGCTGGCGGTACATTCGTTACAACACGGGAGATGAAGAGCTCTACGATCACCTGAACGATCCTTGGGAACACACCAATTTGGCAGGCGATCCTCAGTACGCGGGAGTTGTCGCCGAGCACCGCAAATGGCTGCCGAAAAATGAAGCGTCGGGTGTAGCCATGGACCACTTGCTCAGGCCGCCCCCGCCTCCGGGTACCGGATTGCCGGAGAATTTGTCAAAACGTCCTTAGGTTTGTAGTATAACAACGAATACAATGACGACATTGGTTAAAAAGTTTTTATGCGGAGTTCTTTGCCAGGTACTCAGTGCTACGTACTTGGCTGCGGATCGACCGAATATTCTGATCATCTTTACCGATGATCAGGGCTATGGGGATGTAGCTTGCTACGGGAACGAGGTGATCAAGACGCCACGCCTTGACCAGTTGGCTCGAGAAGGTACGCGGTTCACTAACTTTTATGCCCAGCCCGTATGTGGACCCTCGCGTTCAGCGCTTTTGACGGGTCGCTACCCCATCCGTAGCAAGGGCTGGGATATGCCAGGCAAGGAGATTACCCTTGCCGAGTTGTTGAAGCCCGTTGGGTATCAGACTGCCTGCATCGGCAAATGGGATGTATCCAGCCGCAGGGCAATTATAGAGCGGATGCCGAATGCCCAAGGTTTCGACTATTACTTTGGTCCACTCGGAGCGAATGATGGGGGTATGGTAAAGTTTCATGAGAACAATGAGCCTG
>JAJFLS010000279.1 GCA_021772595.1 Opitutales bacterium | reverse complement strand
CCTACCGTTTAAATTACAACGTTGTAATTTAAACGGTCGACGGTCTTCGCGACTCATTCTGGCTCCAGCGACAACAGCCAGAAAGCGCCCCTCGATCATTGGCCTTGCGATGACGGATCAGGAATGGTTTTCTTCTATCTTTATCGAGAATCGCCGCTTCGGCCGACTCAAGTTCCCATTCGCCCTGCTTCCAACACTTTCCATGAAGAGTAAACTCTACTCCGACGACTCGCTCTCCCAGTTCATCAAGGAAAATGGCATCATCAATACGGGGCAGCTACTATTCGACTGTATCCCCGGCCTCCTCTTCTTCGTCAAAGACGTCCATCGCCACTTCGTTTGCATCAACCAGGAGCTCGCCGACTTCATGGGCCTCGAGAACAAAGAGGAAATCATCGGACGACCTGATTCCGACTTTTTCGCGGACGACATCGAGCAAAGCTACGCCGTGGACGACAAACGCGTTATCGAGGAAGGCTTCGTCGTCAAAAACAAGGTCGAGCTCATCACCACCTCGCAGCGCCTTATCCAATGGCACATTACAAACAAAGTTCCGCTCTACTCCGAATCCGGAACGATCTGCGGACTCGCCGGAGTCACCCGAAAATACGAAGGCAAGACCAATGCCCTCCACCACTCCGCGCTCTCGCGTTCGATCGAGTATATCGCGGCCCACTACGCCAGCGACATCAAGCTCATCGATATGGCCAAGGAATGCAGCCTCTCCCTCAGCGCCTTCGAACGGCACTTCAAAAAGAGCTTCCACCTGACACCAATCCAATACCTCAACCGCTTTCGAATCCAGCAAGCCTGCGCCGCTCTCAGCCAAAGCGACACCCCAATCTCCGCCATCGCCATGGACTGCGGCTTCTACGATCAAAGCCATTTCACCCGCTCCTTTCTCCGCGTCCTTCACACCACTCCCGCCGCCTACCGCAAACGCTACACCTAATCAAATCCCCATCATCGTCTTAGTCCTCGTCTCCCTCTCCCCATCACTCCGTCACCCCCTCTCCCATTCTCTCCATCCCTCCACTCTCCATTGCCGCCTTCGTACAAATCATTGCTGAAATCATCCTAGCCCAAAACCGTCCTATCCCCCATAATCTAGCCTCAAACTCGCCCCTTGAATCAATTTCCTCAAAAATCGTAAACGTCTAGAATATGCAAAGCCTGTGGAACAGCGAGGAAGCTCCGATCTACCAAACGGACCCCATTTCCCTAAGAGCCTACGCGACCCGATTGCTCTTCCAATCGAAAGCGCTCGCCACTTCGCAATCCAGCCTCACCTCCGCAAAAATCGCCAAGCAGAACATCTTCGGCGAGCCCGAAACCCGGCTCGCGATTAACGAAGCCGACCACCAGGACACCGCCTCCCCGACCAGCAGCTTTATACGGTTCAAGCAAGACACTCTTCTCAAACTCGCCCAACAACCTGCGCTAGCGGTTTCCGACCTTGAAAGCCAACTACAGCTGGCCTTGGCCGAAATCACGTCGAAAACGCCGCCGCTCGACGCGCTCGTCCACGCCAGTCTCCCCCCTCTTTTCATCGACCAGACTTGCTCCGACTCGATCCTAGCGCTCGTCAATCACGCGAACAGAGAAACCCTCGTCAAAGAAATCTACGGCGCCCGCGTACCCATCGCGCCTTACGCCCCGGCCGGCCGGGAACGCGCCCAATCCATTTCGAACCTCATTCAAGATCGGGATCTGTCCGAGATCGAAGGAATCATCATCGAACACGTCGGCCTGCTCACCTTCCACGACGAAGCCGAGCGCTGCTACGAACGGACGATCCGCCTCACTAATGAAGCCGACCGCTATTTCGCCGAAAATTGCCAACCCGATGAAACCGCGACGACCCAAACCGAAACGCCCCTGATCGAGATCGCCGATCTCAGAAAGACCGTATCCACCCGCAACGGACACGCCACCCTCACCCATTGGGACGCCTCCCCCTCCGCCCTATACTTTTCATCCAACTGCAGCCCCAATCTCCTAGGCCCTAATTACGCCCTGACGGATGGCGACCACCAAGCGAGCCTCGAAAAAGCGGCCACCCCTCAACACGTCGGTTGGCCCGGACGCGGCATTTTCAGTTTCGGGAACAATCTCGACGAATCCATCTCCCTCGGCAATCAGGCCGCCCACACCAGCCGCGCCATCGGACTCGCCGAAGCGACCGGCGGCTGGAAACCCCTCCAACAAGAGCCAACCGCGACCCCCGAGCCCACCGACAGCCAAAGCCCGCTCCTCCAAGGCAAAATCGCTCTCGTCTCCGGATCCGCAGCCGGTATCGGACTCGCGACAGCGACCACCCTCGCGGAAGCCGGAGCCTGCGTAGTCGGCGCCGACATCAACCCCGAGATCGAAGCGATCATGGCGGACATCGGAGCTCTCGGCATTCCCGTCGATCTGACTCAAGAATCTCAAATCGAAGCCCTCATCGAACGCATCGTCCGCGAATACGGTGGGCTCGACATAGTGGTCTCCAACGCCGGTATCTTCACCGCCGGCGCCTATATCGAGGATATGGATCCCAAAAACTGGGACCGCAGCATGCAGGTTAATCTCACCAGCCATCAAGTTCTCCTCAAGCACGCCATTCCCTTCGTCAAAAAAGGGATCGACCCGACCATCATTCTCATGGGCTCGCGCAACGTGAACGCTCCCGGAGCCGGCGCCGCCAGCTATTCCTGCGCGAAAGCGGCCCTCACCCAACTCTGCCGCGTTGCAGCCTTGGAATTAGCGCCCGAAGGCGTCAGGGTAAACATCATACACCCCGATGCCGTCTTCGACACCAAGCTCTGGACCCAGGAAGCGCTCGAGCGCTCCGCCGAACGCTACGGCATCACGGTCGAGCAATACAAGAAACGCAACCTCATGAAAACCGAGATCACCTCCCGCAGCGTAGGAAACACCGTCGTCGCTCTCGCATCCGACGCCTTCGCCAAAACTACCGGAGCCCAAATCCCAGTCGACGGCGGAAACGACCGAATTATATAGAATTTCGCCCGCAGATTACGCAGATCTACACAGATATAGAAACTGAACCCAAAATTTTGTCCTCATCTTCTGCAGTTCTACTCCAAATCCTAAATTCACTCTTTATCCTTTTAACTATCTGCGATCATCCGCGTAATCTGCGGGCAAAAAAATTCCCTATGAAAAAGATACTCAACGACCCCAATGACGCTGCCGCGGAACTCATCGACGGCCTCGTCGATTACTACAACGGCAAGGTCACGAAAGTCGGCCCCGGGGCGATCGCTGTAAACGACATCGCCTCCGACAAAGTCGCCCTTCTCGTCGGTGGCGGCACGGGACACGAGCCCATCTACCACGGCCTCATTGGCCCTGGCATGGCCGACGGCGCCGCTTGTGGCGACATCTTCGCGGCTCCTCCGCCCAATATCATCCTCGACGCAACCCGCGCCGTCAACCAAGGCAATGGCGTCCTGTACCTATACGGCAACTACGCGGGCGATGTCATGAATTTCAAGATCGCCGCCCAGCTTGCCGCCGCGGAAGGCATCAAGGTCGAGACCGTTCTCATCTGGGACGACGTAGCCTCCGCGCCTCCGACCAAAAAAGACGATCGCCGCGGAATCGCCGGACTCATCCCCATCGTCAAGCTCGCCGGAGCCGCCGCCAACAAGGCGAAGGATCTCGACGAACTCGTCAGCCTCGTCACTAACGCCCGCGACAACACGCGTTCCGTAGGCGTCGCTCTTTCTCCCGGCTCCATCCCCGCCACCGGCGCACCCACTTTCGAACTCGACGAAGACTCCATCGGCATCGGTATGGGAATCCACGGGGAACAAGGCGTTGGTATCGAGAAAATGATGACCGCCGAGGCGCTCGCCGAAAAGATGGTCGATCTCATCTTGGCCGACGATCTTCCCATCGGCTCCGGCGACGATGTGCTCGTCCTCATCAACAGCCTCGGCTCCACTACCATGATGGAGTGCCTCATCGTCTTAAAGAAAGTTAAAGCCATCCTAATCGGAAAAGGCGTAAACATCTACGACGTTCTCCTCGGCCCGCTCGTAACCTGCCAGGAAATGGCCGGACTCTCCATCAGCCTCACGAAGGTCGACGACACGCTTAAACCGCTTTGGGACGCGCCTTGTTCCTCGCTCGGCTACACCAAACTCTAGAAAACCAAAAACGATGGTAACAGCCGATCTCCGAGCGGCCACACACATCGCCAACAACAATGACGCATTCATCAAACATCACAAAGGTAGGGCTGCTTATCCCTAAGCAGCCGCAATTCACCGCTCTTCTCGGCTGCTTACTTAAGGATAAGCAGCCCTACCCTTTACTAATCAATCCACACCTCACATGACCGACCGAACTCTCAGCCCCAACGAAGTTAGAGAAATGCTTATCTCTATATCCGATAAGATAATCGAAAGCGAAGAGCTACTCTCCGAAGCCGACCGCCGGCTCGGCGATGGCGACCACGGCCTTGGCATGAAGCGCGGGTTCACGGCGGCGAAAGCTCAGCTAGAAGCCCTCGACCCCAAAACGGTCGGCCAAGTATTCACCACCACCGGCATGACGCTAATGGGCACCATGGGCGGCGCTTCCGGCGCAGTCATGGGCATCCTTTACCAAAACGGCGGCACAGCCCTAGGCGATGCCGATAGCCTCGACGCTGAAGGCCTCTCCACATTCATGACCGCAGCGCTCGAAGGAGTCACCAATCTCGGCGGCGCCAAGCCAGGCGACAAGACCATGGTCGATGCGCTCGCAGCCGCTCAAGAAGCCGCAGCAACCAGCACCGGCCAATCGCTCTCCGACGCGATGAAAGCCGTCGGCGACGCCGCAACCGCAGGCATGGAAGCCACCACAGCGATGT